>JAOUNK010000415.1 GCA_029881015.1 Gammaproteobacteria bacterium
GGTGCGCCTCGAAGACTGGCTGAACCTTTCTCGAAGCGGCAACAGGAATGTCGGTGCCGCGGACCGTATTCGCTCGATCGACCTCTCCATCGATGACCTGTTTGCCATTGGCCAGCACCTGCAGAATCACCATGTGCGTCTGGACCGAAGCGCGAACGACTGGTTGGTTCAGATCGACGGTGAGGACGTTTCCGGCTCCGTTTTTGTGCCTTACGACTTTGGCTCCGAGCGCGCCATGATCGTCGAGATGAAGCGCCTGCGTCTGCCGGGCGATGACATTACGCCACCTTCTGATTCGACACTCGACCCACGAAGCCTGCCACCGATTTCGCTGACAGCCGAGGAGTTCATTCTCGGTGATCGCTATCTCGGTACCGTTGAGGCAACGCTCGTGCGCACCGAAGACGGCCTGGAAACGGAGAAGCTGATCGCCACGGACGAGTCTTTCGGTATTGTCGGTGCCGGTCGCTGGGTTGCCGATGAGAACGAGGCACTGGGCAGCCGCACCTACGTCATGGCGACACTGAACAGTAACGATGTCCGGACGACGTTAGCCCAACTCGATTTCGCGCAGGGCATTAGCGGCGAGTCGATGGGCATTGTCTTTGACCTTAGCTGGGGCGGCGGGCCGCGTGCGAGCTTCCTCGACGTGCTCGACGGCGAGGTGCAGATGCGCCTGGAGAAGGGCTCGCTCGAGGAAGTGGAGCCCGGTGCCGGCCGCATGCTGGGCCTGGTCAGTTTCGTCGCCCTGCCCAGACGCCTGTCACTCGATTTCCGGGACGTCTTCAACAAGGGATTCCGATACGACACGATCATTGGCAGCTTCGATGTGGCTGACGGCGTTGCCTCGACCTGCGATATGTACCTGGACGGACCCGCGGCGATGATCGGCGTCGTCGGCCAGGTCGACCTGGCCAATAGCGTGTACGAGCAGGGGGCCGTCGTCAGCGCGAATGTCGGCAATACCCTGCCCATCGTCGGGGCGGTCGTCGGTGGGCCGCCAGGGGCGGCCGCGATGCTGATCTTCTCGCAGATATTCAAGAAACCGCTGCAGTCGGTTGGCCAGGTGTACTACGGTATCTCCGGGCCGTGGGAAGAGCCCGCCATCGATTCGATCGACTCGAATGCCTTCGTTCGCTACGGCGAGCTGGCCGGATGCCTTAGCGAGACGAGACAGGAGTGACATGCGCGTAGCGGCGATTCAAATGAACAGCGGGCCCGATGTGGCGGCCAACCTGGCGCTCGCTGAGCGGCTTATCGGCGAAGCCGCAGCAGACGGCTGCTCACTGGCCGTCTTGCCGGAGAATTTCGCGTTGATGCCGGAACGTGGCAAGGACAAGGCCGGGCATGCCGAAGAACCGGGCGCGGGTCCCATCCAGGCGTTTCTGGCCGCGGCCGCATCACAATACGGGCTGTGGCTTGTCGGCGGCAGCATGCCACTCGTGTCACCCGGCATGGCCGACGAACGTGTCTACGGCGCGTGCCCGGTTTACGACGCAGAGGGCACCGCCCGAGCCCTGTACCGGAAGATTCACCTGTTCGATGTCGACCTCGTGGACAAGCAGGAGTCCTACCGCGAATCGAATTCGATGTATCCGGGCGATGAGGTCGTCGCGGTCGATACGCCGGCAGGCCGAATCGGCCTGACGATCTGCTACGACCTGCGCTTTCCCGAGTTGTTTCGGCAGCTCGTGGACGCCGGGTCGACGATATTCACGGTGCCCGCGGCGTTTACTCAGACCACAGGCGAGGCCCACTGGCATACGCTGCTGCGTGCCCGCGCCATCGAAAATCTGGCATATGTCATCGCACCCGGGCAATATGGCCTGCACCCGGACAACCGTTCGACGTTCGGACATTCACTGATTTGCGACCCCTGGGGCCGAATTCTGGCGGAACAGGCGAAGGGCAACTGCGTGGTCGCTGCCGATGTCGATCCCGGGTTGCCGACGC
The DNA here is from genome assembly GCA_029881015.1 of Gammaproteobacteria bacterium. Lineage (GTDB taxonomy): Bacteria > Pseudomonadota > Gammaproteobacteria > Steroidobacterales > Woeseiaceae > UBA1847. The sequence continues at coordinate 1,954 of JAOUNK010000415.1, forward strand.
GACTCCGCAGTGAGTTTCCGGCCCTGGCGAACAGGCGTCTGACTTGACGGCCAAACACTAGCGGAATTGCCTTGACTAAAAACCCCTCTATCGATGCAGTGATGACGCGACTCCTGGAGCCTGCCGGGCTCGGCGAAAAAGCCTTGTCAACCACGCTTGGCAGCCTGATGCGCGGCGGAGTCGACTACGCGGACCTGTACTTCCAGGTCTCCCGCCAGGAGAGCTGGACACTGGAGGACGGCATCATTCGTGAAGGCAGCTTCAGCCTGGACCAGGGCGTCGGTGTGCGCGCCAATAGTGGTGAGAAGACCGGCTTCGCCTATTCCGACGAGCTCGTGCTGCCTGCGCTTGAGGCTGCGGCCGGCGCGGCACGTGCGATCGCCCGGCAAGGGCAGGACAAGCGCGTGCAGGCCTGGCAGCGGAGTGACGCGCCGACACTCTATCCGCAGTCTGATCCCACAACCAGTATCGACGATGCCCAGAAGACACAGTTGCTGCTCGAACTGGACGCGGCGACGCGTGCCCTCGATACGCGGGTCGAACAGGTCATCATCAGTATGGCGAGCGGCCAGGACCTGATCCTGGTCGCAGCCTCGGACGGAACGATGGCGGCCGACGTCCGCCCCCTGATTCGCCTCAATGTGAGCGTGATTCTCGAGCAGGGCGGGCGCCGTGAGCAGGGCTATTCCGGCGGCGGTGCGCGGGCAGATCTCAGCTATTTTCTTGACGGCGACCTCCCGCTCGAGTTTGCAC
>JAOUNK010000416.1 GCA_029881015.1 Gammaproteobacteria bacterium
GTCGACATCAAGTTCGGAGAGCAGGGCGTTGATCTTCTTGTCGAGGCCGTCTGCGCTCAGGAAGTCGCGATACGCCGCCGCGGTCGTCGCGAAGCCTCCGGGTACCGTGACGCCGAGGTTCGCGAGGTTCTTGATCATTTCGCCGAGAGAGGCGTTCTTGCCACCGACGGTTTCGACGTCTTCCATGCCAAGCTCTGCGAGCTTGATTACATACGGCTCCAAGTCTTACTCCCTTGTGTTCCGTGGCAGGACGTGGACAATCCTACCGATGGCTGAGCGCACTGTATTTTTCTTATCCGACCAGACCGGGGTCACCGCTGAGACCCTTGGACACAGTCTCATCACGCAGTTTGCCGGACAGAATTTTCGGCAAGTGACTTTGCCATTTATAGATACCGAAGACAAGGCGACTGCGGCAGTCCGCAAGATCAATACTGCCGGGGCAAGGGATGCCCTGCGGCCGGTCGTTTTTTCTACTCTGGTCCAGCCGAATCTCAGGGACATTGTGCGGACCTCCGAGGGTCTGCATCTCGATATTTTCGACGAGTTTCTGGAGCCACTCGCACTCGAATTCGGTGAGCGCCCTATTTATGCGTCGGGCCGAGCGCACGGTATGAGCGATATCGAGGTCTACATGAAGCGGATCGAGGCAACCAACTTCGCGCTGGCGAACGACGACGGTGGCATTACCCGCAATTATGAAATGGCCGATGTGATTCTTGTCGGCGTCTCGCGTTCAGGGAAAACGCCGACGTGCCTTTATCTGGCCTTACAGTACGGTGTCTACGCGGCAAATTTCCCGCTCACCGAAGAGGAGCTGGAAAATGCGTCGTTGCCTGAATTTCTCCTTGCGCAGAAGCCGAAGCTGTTCGGGTTGACGATCGCGCCTAGCCGGTTGCGGGAAATCCGCAAGGAGCGCCGCCCGATGGGTCGATATTCGACGCCGCAGCAGGTGCGGTTCGAATTGCGCCAGGCGGAAAAAATATTCAACCGCTACGGCATACCTTATGTCGATACGACGCGCTTCTCGATTGAGGAGATTTCGAGCAGAATCCTAGATAGTACAGGCGTAGAACGTCGAGTACGACCTTGAAATTTGCCGTTGGCTGCATGCTATATTGGTTGCATGTTGCTCGACACCTATCTCGTACCGGAAGCCATTGCCAGGCCGCGAAGTTTCGTCGGACTGATGGCACTCTATGAGAGCAATTACCTGCGCCTCTTGAGGCTGATCCCGGAAATCGACCGACTCGATGGCTGCTTCCGCTCGCGCGTGGCGGGCGACTGTGATCTGCATGTCGAAATCCTCGAGCGCAGTCGTTACACGGTCACACTGTCCCTCACATACCACCTGGAGACCGACCAGGGGCTGTTGATCGACCCGGATATGACGATTCGTGCATACCTTGACGGCATGTTGTGCGAGGCCATGTCGATCGGCAAGCGCCAGCGTCATGCGACGCTTCGAAAACTCGTGAATGCGCACCGTCAGGAACTGGATCGGCGCTGGCGTCGAAATATCGTGCTCAACAAATGGCTTGAGTACGTTTCCGACCAGGGACACCTGATTCTCGAACGCTGAGCCGGGTTACGGCGACTTTCGAAAATGTCGACTCAGTCCGGGTATGCCGGACAAAAACTTGCGATCATTCTTGTCATAACGGCGGAATAGGGCGCCTGCCCAATACGCATTATGTAAAGAGGTTATCGCATTGCCGGGCATTACCACGCTCTTCAAAGGCGAATCGGAGCAAGCCGCTCCCGAATCGGACAAGTTGCTTGATCTTTTTCGCAACCGCGCGGAATTGAAGAAGGCATTCGCCGCCTTGCGCGATGAGAAATATCAACTGCAGGAACGGGTCAAACAGCACCAGGGTGCCACGGCAAGGGTGCAACAGAAGCTGAACCATCTCGAAAACCTGTTGCTGGATACCGAATGGGTCCACAACGTGGTTGTCTTTTATCAGCTGCGCAGGCTGGGTATGCGCTGTCAAAAGCGGTTGGCGCAATTCGCAGAGCAACTGAAACAGCAACGCGAAAAAAGAGCGCACGCCAAACTGATCGATGCGTGGGATGCGGAAAAAAATGCCGATGCCGAGCGAATTCAACGCGACCTGGGCGACCGGCGCATGCGCATGCAGTTGCTGGAGGACCAGTTGCAGTCGGAGCGACACAGGCTGGCCACCATGAACGGCATCTCGAAACTGCTACATGGCAGCGAACTGGAGGGCAAGATTGCCGACATCGAGCTCCTGATCGCGAAAGCCCAAAAGAAAGAAAACGAGCTGCTGGCGCAATTCGACCAGATTCATGAGAGGCAGCCGCCGGAGCCGCCGGGTATCGATACGGCTACCAAGCGTTCCATCAATTTCATGGTCCTCGCATTCGCACAACAAATGTATCTGCACTATGCGGAAGACGACCTGGCCTCATTGGCCCGCGAGGCCAGCCAGAAAAGTGTCGGCGCCATCAATTATGGCAGCAAGAAGGATTGCGACAGGATTTTGCGCCTGATCGAGAAGCGCGGCATCGAGCCCGCGGATGGCGACGCTTTTGCGGACGAAATTCAGGCTCGTGCAAGAAAAATCGGGGAGGGCGCCACGTTCCGCAATGATGACGACGCAGTCCCGGTTCCGGCGAGTGTCGCGACCGTTTTCCAATTTGGCAGCAATGGACTCATCCGCACGACGGACGTCAATCTTCTC
>JAOUNK010000086.1 GCA_029881015.1 Gammaproteobacteria bacterium
TGGATCGCCACCAAGCGCTTTGCCCAGCAACGCCGCTCTCTCGGCCAGTGATCTCCACCGGCCCTCCTTGTCAACGAAATCGGCGAAGGGAGCGTTGACCGCACCAGGCACGTGCCCGGCGACCGGGTCTATCGGCTCATGCTCGCCCAGGAACCTTGCCCTGTCCCGCGCATCCAGCAGCTTGCGCTCGCAAATACGGCCCAAGTCCGCGGCAAGCTCCCCGGTCGTCAATACCAGTGTATCGCTGGCTGCCGCGGCGAAGTGTTTCGGCTCACGATGCACCACGACGTGTTCGACCGGCAGCCCCTGCTTCACCCAGTGTGCGAACCCGCCATCGAGCAAGCGCACGGCACGAAGCCCGAGCCAGCGAAAAATCCACCATGCACGTGCTGCCACGGCGCCATGCGAACTGTCGTAGACGACGACAGTGTCGGTGTTGCCGATACCTTTCTGCCCCAGCGTTGCAACGAGCTTCTTGATATCGGGCAGTGGATGGCGCCCTGTGTCAGCGCGTACCGGGCCCGCCAGGTCTTCATCGAGGTCAAGGAACACCGCACCCGGTATATGTGCCTGTTCGTAACTGCGCCGCCCGGCAGTGACGTCTGCAAGGTCGAAACGACAGTCGACGGCAATCCAGTCATTCTCGGTAATACGCCGATGGAGTTTGGAGGCCTCGATCAGTATGCGTTGCTGTGTCATTCCATAACCGTCCCTGCTCTACCGGATTTCACGTACTTGTACACGGTCGCCTAGTCTTGGACAATACCGGTCCGGCGGGATTCACCTGCCCATTCCTCCGACATCAGGGAGTCACACAGTGGACAAGATCATCGTCGGCCTAAAGCGTGTCGTTGACTACAACGTCAGGATTCAGGTCAAGAGCGACGGCAGCGGCGTCGAGACGGACGGCGTCAAGATGAGCATCAATCCGTTTGACGAAATTGCTCTTGAAGAGGCGCTACGCATCAGGGAAAGCGGCGGAGCATCCGAGGTTATCGCAGTCTCCATCGGCAAGTCCGAGGCTCAGCAGCAACTTCGCACGGGCCTCGCCATGGGTGCGGATCGTGCCATATTGGTCGCGGTCGACGGGGAGATTGACCCCCTGAGCATTGCGGGTGTCTTTAAAGCGCTCGCAGAAAAGGAAAACGCCGGGCTCGTGATCCTCGGGAAACAGGCGATTGATGGCGACAACAGCCAGGTACCCCAGATGCTCGCGGCGTTGTGGGGACGTCCCCAGGCAACCTTCGCTTCAGGCGTGACGATCAACGGTGACACCGCACGTGTCGTGCGCGAGGTTGACGCAGGTCTCGAGACGGTGGAGGTCGACCTCCCGGCCGTTCTCTCGGTTGATCTGCGCCTCAACGAACCGCGGTACGTGAAACTCCCTGACATCATGAAAGCGAAGAAGAAGCCGCTGGACGAAGTTCCGCTCGCCGACCTCGGCGTGGAGGCCGGCCCCCCTATCAGGGAACTCTCCTGTGCGGCGCCGGCCGGACGGCAACGTGGCGTTACCGTCGACGATGTCGCGGGACTTGTAGCAGCACTCAAAGACAAGGGGCTTGTGTAATGGCCAGGATACTTATCGTTGCCGAACACGATGGTTCGGACCTCAACTCCAGCACGGCCAAGTGCGTGACCTGTGCCGCAGCCATTGACGGATCGGAGATCGATATCGTTGTGCTCGCAGCGGACGCCTCCGTTATTGCCGCTCAAGCCGCGGAACTGGCGTCAGTCAATCGCGTATTGACCATTGAGCGGGAAGAGAACGACAAGCCACTGGCCGCGGTGCTGGCTCCACAGATCGCCTCGATAGCCGGCGACTACAGTCACGTTCTGGGTGCGTCGAGCACATTCGGCAAGGACCTGATGCCTCACGTCGCCGCCCTGCTGGGTGTCAACCAGGTAAGTGACATCATGACGGTTGAAGGCAACCACACATTCAAGCGGCCCGTGTACGCCGGGAACGCAATCGTAACCGTCGAAGCGCCTGAGGGCAGCATTGTCGTAGGAACCGTGCGCATCGCGTCCTGGCAGGCTGCTGCTACGGGCAACGCCGCGCCCGTTGAGTCGGTTACGACGGCGACGGAGCTGCCTTCGCATACGCGATACGTCGGGCTCGAATCGGCAGTATCGGACCGACCTGACCTGCAAACGGCGGCTCGCGTCGTTGCCGGCGGGCGTGCACTTGGCAGCGAGGAGCAGTTCGGGCTGATCTACAAGCTGGCAGATGCACTTGGCGCGGGCGTCGGCGCGTCCCGGGCTGCGGTCGATGCCGGGTATTGCCCCAACGACATGCAGGTCGGCCAGACCGGCAAGATCATCGCTCCGGATCTTTATATCGCCATTGGGATATCGGGTGCCATTCAGCACCTGACCGGCATCAAGGACGCGGGTACGATCGTCGCGATCAACAAGGACGCGGAAGCGCCTATATTTGAAGTTGCCGACATCGGGCTGGTCGGCGATCTGTTCCAGGTCTTGCCGGAACTGACCGAAGCGCTCAGCTAGAGCGCAGCCAGGATTGCTTCGGCTTTAGAGACCTCGAACGTCGCCGGGGCCTCGACGGCGACGTGCGTTGCGATGCCGTCATCGACGATAATGGCAAATCGTTGGCCGCGCATACCCATGCCGAACGTGCGGGCGTCAAGTTCGAGGCCCAGCGCTCGTGTGTAGTCGCCGTTGCCATCCGCCAGCATCTGTATCTTGTTGTCAACGCCGCGGTCCCTGCCCCATGCGGACATGACGAAGACATCGTTGACGGCCATGCAGGCAATCGTGTCAACGCCCTTCGCCAATATCTCATCCGCGTGGGCCAGGAAACCCGGGAGGTGGTTCATCGAGCAGGTTGGCGTGAACGCACCGGGCACGGATACCAGCACAACCTTCTTGCCGGCAAACAGTTCGTCCGAGGTGATGGAGCCTGGCCCTTCTCCGGTCATTACACCGAAGCTGCCATTTGGCATCGATTCGCCGACAGCAATCGTCATGTTGGTCGTTTCCTTTTGTCAGTAGTCGTTTTCGGCAACGTGCACGACGAGCCCGTCGAGATCGTCGGAGACCTCGATCTGGCAGGTGAGCCGGCTGTTGCTTTTTCGTTCAAATGCCGCGTCCAGCATGCTGTCCTCCATGTCGTCCATGGCTGGCATCTTGTCGAGCCACGCTTCATCGATATAGCTGTGGCAGGTCGCGCAAGCACAGGCGCCCCCGCATTCAGCCACGATGCCATCGATGTTGTTGTTGATGGCTCCTTCCATGACAGAGTAGCCGTTGTCGACAACTACCTCGTTGCGGGTGCCGTCAGGGGAGACATAGGTGATCTTGGGCATTACTGGTTCCGGTATTTGCAAAGGCGCGAAATAATAAGGGCGTTGACCGGTGCCGGTCAACGCCCCTTTATAGTTTGCCGGGCCCTAGACGCGTGCTGCTGCGCGCTTGGCTTCGAGTTCCTGGCGTTTCTTGCGTGCAGCCTCTTCAGCGAGACGAATCTGGCGATTGCGCTCTACTTCAGCATCGATCACCTGGATCCACTGGTTCGCGGTACGCTGTGACCTTGGGGCCTTCGCGGCCGTGTTGAAGGCGGCCTTCGCGTCGGCGTAGCGGCGCAAGTTGTACAGGCACATACCGAGAGAAATCTGGATATTGTCCGGATTCTTCAGGCCGCCCTTGCGTATGGCGGTGTTGGCGGATGTTACACAATCGCCATACTGCCCGACGTTGAGAAACGCATTTGCGAGGCGCAAGTCAAGTTCCCCGTCACTCGAGAGCTTGGCCGCCGCCTGTAGTGCCGGGATCGCTTTCTGGTCCTCCATCGACAGCATCCAGGCCTGGGACAGCAGGCGGTAGTTCTTCTCGTTCTTGGGGACCACACCGGCATCCATCTTCTCCTGAAGGAGCGTGGCGGCCTTGTACGGCACTTCTGCCTGCAGATAGAGCTGCGCCATTGTCACGAACTCGGTGTCCTTGACGAGCATGCCCTGCGTGTGCGCTGCGTCGTAAGCGTAAATCAGCTTTTCATCCTCGCCGAGCTCCGTGTACGCACCGGCCAGCGACTTCCAGTAACGGGCTTTCGGCCAGTTCTGCAACAGCGTTTTCTGGATATCGCGGACCTTGCGATAGTCCTCCTGCTGGAAATACGCGAAATTGAGGAGGTTCCACCAGTCTTCCTTGACGGGCTTGCCGCGCTCGTTCGCGACCCGCATGGCGTTCTCGATCGCCGGGATCATCTCCTTGAAGCGATTGAGGTTGTAGAACAGCTGGGCCTTGAGGATGAACGGCTCGGGCGCAGGATTGGGTTCCAGCACGAACCACTTGTCCAGCGTCGTTAGCGCCTTTGGGTAGTTCTCCTGCATGGTCAGAAGCTGCGCCATCGTATACGTCGTCTGCTTGGCCATCTGTGGCTCAAGCGTCGGCAGTGCGAGCATTCTTTCGTAGGTACGAATCGCGTTCGAAATATCGTCGATGTTGTAATAAACGAAGCCGATATAGTTAAGGACGTTGGCCTGCTCGTACTCGGTCAGCTTGTCCGGGTTGTAGAGGCTGTTGAGAGTACGCAGCGCCTGCTGGTATTCCTTGTTGTCAACCATCTCCTGGGCGCTCTGGATGCGCTCATAGACCTCTTTGCTGACAGCCTGCGCCTGCTTGGTTTTGGTGTTGTCCGTATCGGCGTCGGCCGACCCGGACTGCGCAGCAGCATTACCGAAAGCCAGCATACCGGCCAGGAGGGTCAGGCACAGTTTCTGAGTAATTCCACAATAAGATTTCATTTCAATGATTCCTCGCGAACGGCATCCCGCCTTTGCATGCAGAGCTCTATTCTTCGAGCTGGAATGAGATACGTGTCTTCACACCCGGTACGCTGACCGGAACACCATCCACAACGCGCGGTTTGTATTTGAACTTGAGAACTGCACGAATTGCAGCGCGTTCAAACAGACTGCTGGTTGATTGAATGACAATCGGATTCTCGACAGAGCCAGTCGTGGTCACCGTGAAAGACAGGTCCACGAAGCCCTCCAGGCCGCGAGACAAGGCGCGCGCCGGATAAACCGGTGCAACTCGCACGATGGGCAGGTAGTCACCTTCCGCAATGTTCATACCGCCCGGGCCGCCAATATCCGTGTTTGCCGATACGGTCGGCGGTGCCACGTTGATGGTCGGTGCATCGGGATTGACGTTATCCATATCCTGGGGCGGTGTTTCCGGTGGGGTTTCCGGCGGCTTGGGTGGCTTCTCCGGAACGATGTCCTCGACATTGAGGTTCTCGTTACGCTTGACGCGCACAAACTCGAGTTTGTGGCGTTCGCGCGGATCCGTAAGAGCCTGCTTGCCGGTTACGATCAAGAGCTGCATGACAAACAGCAGGCTGACCGTAACGATTGAGCCGACTACGATTGAAATTACATAACGACCTAGCATGGTCCTGTTCTCCTCAGCAGAATCGCCGCTTCGCTTGCCACCCGCCTCGTGTTAATTACGACAGACATATGCGCCCCGGGTTCCTATTCGTTATCCGAGGCAATTGCGACATTGGTCACGCCCGCCGCCTTGGCAGCTTCCATGACGATCACCAATGTCTCATGGGTCGAGCCCTCATCGGCCTGGATTACGATCGAACCCTTCGGGTTTTCGGCGTGCAGGCGCTCGATGATGCCGCGAACGGCACGTGGGTCTCTTTCCTGGCGGTCGATCCAGATCTCGTTGTTCGGGCTGATCGCGATCAGGATGGCCGCGTCTTCCTGCTTGTCGGCCGTCCTGGTGTCGGGCCGCTCGACCTGGATACCCGCTTCCTTGATGAAGGTCGCAGTCACAATGAAGAAGATGAGCTTGATAAACACGACGTCGAGCATCGGCGTCAGGTTAATCTCATTTTCTTCCTCTTCGACTTGTAAAGAGCCGTGTCTTCTAGCCATTTCTTGGTCCTTTCATATCCCGCCTGTCTCGTGGATCCCTATCGCGAGTCTGCGATAGAGATACTGTAGACGCCAGCGAGGCGTGCCGAATCCATAACTTCAACGAGCATCTTGTTTGACGACTTGGCGTTCGCCTGGATAACCACCGACCCGTCAGGGTTTTCCGCATGCAGGCGCTCAATATTGGCGCGTACGGCACGGGGGTCAATCAGGCGACGGTCAATCCAGATCTCGTCGTTGGCATTGATCATCACAAGGATATTGGCATCTTCCGGTTTGCTCTCCGTCATCGGGGCGTCGGGACGGTTTACGTCAATGCCGGCTTCCTTGATGAACGAGGCGGTTACGATGAAGAAGATCAGCATGATGAACACGACGTCGAGCATCGGCGTCAGGTTGATCTCGTTTTCTTCCTCGTCGAAATGGATGTCATCCAGATGTTTTCTCATGGCGAAAGTCCCCTAGTGATCCATCGTGAGCGAGTCCTCGAGGAACTCGACCTCGTGGGCTGCGCGACGGCTCAGCAAAGTGATTAGCAGAACGCCCGAAAGCGCTCCGACCATTCCCGCCATTGTCGGTACCGTGGCCTGGGACACGCCGGCTGCCATAGCACGCACGTTGCCCGAGCCGGACACCGCCATGACCTGGAACACGCTGATCATGCCCGTTACCGTCCCCAGCAGGCCGAGCAGCGGGCACAGCGCAACCAGGGTCTGGATTACGTTGATACCTTTGGTGGACGCTTCATTGAAACGCGAAATCATGAGTTCGCGGATCTGTTTCGCATTCCAGGACTGGCGCTCAGGGCGCGACTCCCATTGATCGTGAATATCACGTGACATCTTCTTCATCGTCGAACGGAAGAAAAGAATCCGCTCGACGATCAACACCCACATGAGGAAGATAGTCACCGCGATGGCCCGGAGAACCGGGCCACCGAGGTTCATGAAGTCACGAATGGCTTCTATTGCATCAGCAAGCCAAAGCATGGCGACTCCTCGTTGTTATTTCGACCGCTCCGAATGCTGCGCAACGAGGCCAGCACTCTGGGACTGAAGAATGTTCACGATCTTGCGGCTCTTGCCGCTCACCACCGTGTGCAACAGTACCATCGGGATGGCAACTACGAGACCGAGTACCGTGGTCATGAGTGCCTGCGAGATACCACCTGCCATCATCTTCGGGTCGCCGGCGCCGTACAGCGTGATGACCTGGAAGGTCTTGATCATACCGGTAACCGTACCGAGCAGACCCATGAGCGGCGCCACGGCCGAGACGACCTTGATGAACAACAGACCCTTGGTGAGCCCAGGCATCTCCTTGAGTGCGGCTTCGCTCAGTTTCAGCTCGATGGTCTCGGTGTCCGCGCCACGATTACTTTCGTAGGCAGCGAGAACCCGGCCAAGCGGGTTGTCCGTGCTGGCTGTATCACGCTTGAGCTGAGCCTTGACCTTACGATCAGCGGTCGACAGTGCCAGCCAGCGCATAACGGCGATCAGCAGGCCGATCAGGCCGAGCGCGATAATGCAGTAGCCGACGATACCGCCCTGTTCGATCCGATCCTTGATCGTGGGGGACTCGACCAGCAGCGAAAGGATGCCGCCACGCGTCACGTCGACGCCGAACGGAACAACCTCACCCGGTCCTGCGTCCATGAGGTCGTCGGTCGTGCCGAGGTACTTGCCGTCAGGCTGGCGAAGGAGCTCCGAGATCGTGCCGTCGTCATTGAATTCCAGGTAACCATTGTCCGATGCGAGGTTAAACGAACCAACGCGGACCACTTCCATCTCTTCTTCGGTGCCATCGGCACGCGTGACGAGATGATTGAAGCGAGTGACCTTGCCGGACTCGACAACTTCCTGCTGCAGCAGTGCCCAGAGTCGTTCGATTTCCTCGATTTCCGGAATATTGCTGGCGCCGGCCAGCTTGCTGCCGAGTTCGACGAGGAACTTGTCACGATTCGGGTATTCGACGTTTGTCAGCGACGATGCGAATCGACCCTGCGCGTCGCCGGCAACCGTCTGCAGTACGCCGAGCAGCTCTTTCAAGGCGCCCATGCGCTCGTCGAGCGCCTGGCGCGCCGTGATGATGCTCTGCTGGTTGGCTCCGAACTCATTCTCGAGCTGCGAAGAGGTGTTTTCCTGACGCGTGCGTTCGGCGCGGGCCTGGTTGAGCAAGGACTGTTGCTGGTTCTTGGCCTGGGCAAAAGCAGCTTCACGCTGACGCGCTTCGCGCGAATCGCGTGCCTGTCCCTGCTCGATCAGTCGCATCAGTTCGGACATGGAGGCCGCAGCCGCTTCATCCTGCTGTGCGTTTGCCGTGGCAAATCCGAGACTCAGCAGTCCGGCCGCAATAATGAGTGAAATGCGTTTCATTTATGAAGCCTCCGCTGAAGGAACGGGGATAACGATAAGTTCAGGGGCAATCAGCTGGCGAGCCATGCGCAGACCCTTGCGAACTTCGTTACGGGCAGAATTATCGACTTCCCAGCTACGCGTCTCGTTGTTCCAACGACCAGTAATTTTGGTGTCGTCCGACTGGAAGTAGAGGCCGATACGACCGATACGCAGCATGTTGAATGAACGCGTGGCGCCATCGATGGTGAGCGACTCTTCATAATATTCCGAAGACGTGCCGTAGTCGTTCTCGATCTGGTAGGCCTCCATCACCTTGCGGAATTTCTCGGCAACGGTGACGTCGGAGCGCTCCATGATCGCCTTGAGGTCCGCGATACGCTTCGTCCGTTCGGCCATCAGGAATGGAACGTCCAGCTGTACCGACTGGTCGAGGCCGTCAATCATGCGTGTCATCAGGGGGAAGATCTGGCGGTTGATCACATCGACCCTGTCCATCGACAGCGCGATGTCTTCCAGGGTTGCTGTTTGACCTTCAACCTGGGCCCTCATCAGGCGGTTGTAGACCTTCAGTCCGTCGATTTCCTTATTAATAGCCCGGTACTGGTCTTCGAGGGAACGAGTGCTTTCAACAATATTGTTGATTCGCTCCTGCGATTGTTGAGCCAGGTTCAACCGACGCTGATCAGCCTGCAAGATCTGATCGACGGTCTGGGCGAAAACGCCGCCGGAAATCGTCAAGGCCGAAACCGCAATAAATGCGGCGGCAAGACGCCGACTGCTGCTTATGCACCGTTTCATGAACGCTCCTTAAAGGTCGTTGTGTTGCGAAAAGTTATGGAGAGGGATGCAACGTATCCGTTGAATACATGCACAAATGAAAACCGGCGGCACGGTGGTGTCACCAAATGCGCACGCGGCCCTCTCCACTTACGCCGCGCGGCGTTGAATTTTGTCGGAACCCCTATCTTCTCTCTCTAGTCTTTGGCTATCCTGAGTTGCCCCAGGCTTCCCCGCCATTTATTCCTTTTCTATACCAAGGTCCCCGGTAGGTACGGTCGCAAGAATAACACATGCTTCAGACAGTGCCAGTCCCTGAAAGAACATAACGTGCATGCACAGGAATCTGATTTTACGCGAACTTTAATCACCCCCATCACGTGGCATTTGCCGATACGCGGCAATAGTTTTCGCCACCCGATCACGAACGCATTTACAGGCCCTCCAAAAGGTACATCGGGGTTCAGCGTACTGCAGCTAAATACCGCTTTTGAATTAATGTGTTAGCCAATGTTCTTAACACGGCTTATTTAGTGTCACTCGTAACCGTCTAAGAAGCTGTTGACATCATTCCGGCCTTACAACATCATTCGCGGCTATGGACAACTTCGTACTCGTGCTTGTTTCGCTCTCACTGCTTCTCCTCGGGAGGCAAAGCGGGTAGCGCGTATCCATTACACGGACATCGTAAGCCCCGCATTCCGAAGGATAGTGGGGCTTTTTTTATGACATTGATCAGGGCACAGGACACACCATGCAAATGTATTCGGAAGCCGACGTAGATATCACCGCACTCGCGGACCAGAAGGTCGCCATTCTCGGCTATGGCAGCCAGGGTCGCGCGCACGCGCTCAACCTCAAGGATTCAGGTTTTAATGTCGTCGTCGGTCTGCGCCAGGGTGGCGCGAGCTGGCCCAAGGCAGAAGCCGATGGCCTGACCGTCCAGGCGCCCGGCGAGGCCGTCAAGGGCGCCGCTGTCGTCATGTTCCTGACACCCGATATGGTTCAAAAGGCTCTGTACCAGGGCGTGGCCAACGACATCGAACAAGGCGCCCTGCTCCTGTTTGCGCACGGGTTCGCCGTGCACTACGGCCAGGTTGAGCCGCGCGCCGACCTGGATGTCGGCCTGATCGCACCCAAGGGCCCCGGTGGACTCGTCCGCCGCCAGTACGAAGAAGGTCATGGCGTACCCTGCCTGGTGGCTATCCACCAGGATGCGACCGGCAAGGCCCTGCAGAAAGCACTCGCCTACTCCGCGGGTATCGGCGGCGCACGAGCAGGCGTCATCGAGACTACGTTTGCC
>JAOUNK010000417.1 GCA_029881015.1 Gammaproteobacteria bacterium
ATGCTGGCGTTCGGGGCTCTCGCCGCCTGTGCAAAACAAGCGGAAGCGCCTGTACCTGCAACGCCCGTCGACGCGGCCGGCAAGCCTGCTTCGACCTGCGGCGGCAGGGGCAACCTGCAGGCGGAGCTGGCGGGCGCCATTGGCGCGCAGCTCGACTGGCCCGATGAGGCATTGCGCTGCGAGAGCATGCCAAGACCCGATGAAGAAGGCGTGCGCCTGCGTTTTTCCGGCGACATTGACGGCCAGCGGCTTGCCATCATCATTGCCCTGCCCGGCCTCCAGGCGGGTCTGGCCGGTAACGAATTTGACAGCAACGTCACGATTTCGGTCGAAGGCAGCGGTCGTTTCTTCAGCACACCCAACCTCGATACCTGCTGGACGGACATCGCCACGAACGAACCCCTGGAGGACGACCCCGACACGTATGCCGTGGTGGGAGAACTGACCTGCGTCGGCCCGCTGGGCGAGCTGAATGGCGATGGCTTTGTGGACATCCGCCTCCTCCGCTTCGGCGGCGTCGCCAAATGGAGCACCGGATGAGAAGCGCGATTGTCGTGTTGTGGCTCGTACTGGCCGCCTGCAGCCCCCAGTCCGCGGCCAAAGCAGGAACGGTTCCGGACCTCGACGGCGTTTTCGAATTTACATCGCTTACCATCGTCAATGACGCGGGCGATCGACTCGAATTCGACGTGTATCTCGCCCGGGAATTCGAACAACAACGGCGTGGCCTCATGTTTGTACGCGACATGCCGGAGACAACCGGCATGCTGTTCATCTATGACGGGGACGAGTTCCATTCCATGTGGATGAAGAACACCTTTATTTCACTCGACATGGTCTTCGTCCGCAGCGACGGGTCCGTATCGTCCATCATCACCGATACGACGCCCCGGACGCTGAACTCGCACAGGTCGAAAGAACCCGTGCGTTACGTCCTGGAACTCAACGCCGGCGTAACCCGGCGCATGAACATCGGACAGGACAGCCGACTGCTCTGGGGCGGTCATGAGCAATAACGACAGACGCAACTGGCAGGTATTTCTTGCCGCACTGCTGTTAACCGGCGGCATTTCCCTGCTCTGGCTGGTCAGCACCCCGATGAGCGATGACGACATCCGGGTGCCGACACGACACACCGCCCAACTCGCGTTTGCACTTTATATCCTGGTGCTTGTGGCGCGGCCGCTGCAGCAGCTGTTGCGCAAGGACTGGACGGCGGCATTGCTCAGGACGCGGCGCCTCATCGGCGTAGCGTTCGCGGCGGTGATGACGACGCATCTCGGGCTGATCGCTTATCGCTTCGGAACCCAGCCCGAACTCGAGTACCCGCTCTTCAGCCTGCTGTTCGGCGGCACGGCATACGCGTTGTTTTACCTGATGCTGATCACGTCGTTTGACGGGCCGAAGAAAGCGCTCGGACCAAAGAAATGGAAGTTCCTGCATCGCACGGGGCTTGTGTGGGCTGCACTTATCTTTGGGTTGCCGCGCTCACTAGAAGACCTGTCGGATCCCGAGTACCTGAAGTTCGGCATCCCGTTTTTGATCGCGTTGTTGATTCGCTTTGCAGCGTGGCAGCGATCGCGTCGGCGAAGTAGTTGACCTCTTAATTGGGGTCAGACCGCACTTTCTCCGCGAGCGGTATTCGACATTGTCGACTAAGCTCTGCTCTTCTCCCATGCGTGACTCCATCGATGCCTCGGCAACCTCGATATTTCCTCCCTGGAATGCCTCAGCACGTCATCATTCGAGGCGTTGATCGCCAGGCGACGTTCTTTCAAGAGGATGATTATGGGCTGTTCAAGGACGCGCTGCTGGTTAACGCCGATCGCTATGGCGCAGCAATCCACGCCTATGTGCTGATGACCAATCATGTTCACCTGCTCGTAACACCTCAGGCGAAGCGCTCGATACCTCAACTCCTTCAAGGACTCGGGCGCGACTACGTGCAACGGATCAATCGGCAGTACCGGCGGACTGGAACATTGTGGCAAGGACGCTACAAGGCCAGCCTGGTTCACGACGAAGCCTACCTGCTGCATTGCCAGCGATATATCGAACTGAACCCGGTAAGAGCGGGAATGGTGCCCGATCCCGGCCACTACGCTCACAGCAGCTATCGGTGCAACGCACTCGGTGTGGAGGATCCGATCGTGTCACCGCACCTTCTTTACACGCAGCTTGTTACGGGCCCAGCACAACTAGGCAACTACCGAAAATTATTCGAATCCGAATTGGACAGAAGCCTGGTTGACGACATACGCAAGACGACGAATGCCTGCCGCGTGCTCGGCGGTGACCAATTCAAAGATCAAATTGAGTCGATGCTGAACCGCCGCGTCCGTCCCGGTCCCATAGGCAGGCCAAAAAAGAAGCACTCATAGCAAGAAGTGCGGTTCGACCCCTATTTCCCCGCTAGCGAAAAGTGCGGTTCGACCCCTATTTCCCCTAGGGCGATCTAGCGCTCTAGAGCGTGGCGGCAATCGCGTCGGCGAGGTAGTTGACGTTCCTGGCGGTAATGCCGGCGGTGTTGATGCGGCTCGAGCCGACCATGTAAACACCGTAATCCCGTTTCAGTCGATTCACCTGGTCCTCGGTGATGCCCAAAAAACAGAACATGCCGGTCGCGCGCACGAGGTGAGAGAAGTCGTGACCGGGCGCTCTCTCGAGCAACGCCTCGTTCAAAAGGACGCGCATCTCGCGCAG
>JAOUNK010000003.1 GCA_029881015.1 Gammaproteobacteria bacterium
GTAGGACTCCCACGGGTCGCCATTGCGCTCGATTCCCAGGGCCGCGAGGTACGCCGCGATCTTGCGGTGAGTCCTGG
This sequence comes from Gammaproteobacteria bacterium, assembly GCA_029881015.1. Taxonomy (GTDB): domain Bacteria; phylum Pseudomonadota; class Gammaproteobacteria; order Steroidobacterales; family Woeseiaceae; genus UBA1847. The sequence continues at coordinate 78 of JAOUNK010000003.1, forward strand.
TCAGGTCGCGGTAAGACCCAAGGTGCCGGACGCGAATCACCGGCCCACCGTAGGTTGAGCCCAGTCGCACACCCGCATCCTCCTGCGGCGTCTCGTCGTTGGCGCCCCGAACCGGGATCGCCGCATCAAACACCAGTACCGAGCCGCTGAATGTGCGCGTGATGGACATCGGTGCCCCGGCATCCTGCAGGCCGTGTTCGTCGATAAAGCTCAGGATCTGGAAATAGGCTTTTCCCATCGCCTCCGACATGGCGGCGGGCTCGGGTCGTGAGGTCGTCGGCAGGTAAGCGATAGCGGCGGGTTCGACCACCAGGTGCTCGATCTCGATATCGCTGAAATCGGCGGCAGGCAGGCTTTCCGCGACTTCCTTGAGGTTCGCGAGCCCGGCCTCGTAATCGCGGGCGACGACGCCACCGAGCATCGACGCGAAATAGCGCCCGACAATGTTCATACCGTAGTCGGCCTCGAACCCCCAGTACACATGGGTCGTCCCGACACCGGGAACCAGTCGGAACCAGGACCTGGCCTCGCCCGGCTCGCCGGGGTTCATCACGATACCGACGTACTCGAACGGCCGGCTCTCGGTGATCGTCTGGGTGCCGCTGCCGATCACGGTTCCGTCCCAGGTCACTGTCGCGCCGGCACCGCGGCTGCTGCCCGAGTAGATGAAGCGTGCGTTGGGGTCTGTGTCCGCCCACGGCGCCCACAGCGTAAAGCGGCGGAAATCGTTGACGAGTGCGAACACCGTCGCCTGGTGCGCATCGATCTCGGTCGTGACCTCCACGCGATGTTCGCGCGGCAAGGCGAAACCGATAAGTACCAGCAGGATGACCGACCCGACTACGCCATAGAGGACTTTTTGCACGTCGCTTTCCCAATCGTCGAAAGATTCGGGCTGGATTATTCCACAGTTGAGCTTGCTTCGGCACAATGCGTGTATGACGCACGACATACAGAGCGAACTGCCGATCGGTGTCTTCGATTCCGGTGTCGGCGGTTTGACCGTCCTTAAGGCGATCCGTGAAGCACTGCCCGCAGAAAACCTGATCTACCTCGGCGACACGGCACGCCTGCCGTACGGCACCAAGAGCCCGGCTTCGATCGAGCGGTACGCGACCCAGGCCGCGGCGAAGCTGCAGGCGCAAGGCATCAAATTGCTGGTCGTGGCCTGCAATACGGCATCGGCTGTCGCGCTCGACGCCTTGCGCGAGGCCATGGCGCCGCTGCGGGTAGTGGGCGTGGTCGAGCCCGGTGCCGCCGCCGCCGCCAGGGCGCAGCCTGGTGGCAGGCACCTGGTGCTCGCGACCGAGGCCACCGTTCGACTCGGTGCGTACCGCAAAGCTATCGCCGCCTGCGATCCGCAGGCCGTGGTTCGCGAACATGCCTGCGAGATGCTGGTCTCGCTGGCCGAGGAGGGTTGGAGCCATGGCGACATTGCACGCGCAATCGTGCAGCGCTACCTGGACGAATCCGACGGTCACAATCCGGACACGATCATCCTGGGCTGCACCCACTTCCCGCTCCTCAGGGACACGATCCAGGATGTTGCCGACGAGGGCGTGATACTGGTCGATTCGGCGAGCACGACCGCCGACGTCGTGCGCGAAGCGCTGCGGGCCGACGGCATGCTGCGTGGTGGTGGCGAACCCGGGTCGCTGCGCTTGCTGGCGACCGACGGGGCCACCCGTTTTGCGCGGGTCGGAGGCCAGTTTCTCGGCCACGACCTCAGCTACAGCGACGTGGAGCTCGTCGATCTCTGACCCGCAGAGTGTGAGACAATCTGCCTATCGAAACCGTTCCAGGGGGAACCCCGTGATCACTCGCCGTTTCATTCGCCCGTTGGCCATCCTGATTTCGTCACTGCTTGTTGTTTCCTGCGGCAAAGAGGTGGCGCCCGAAGTTTCCGTCACAACGCTGGAGACTGTTGAACCCCGACCGGAGATCTATGCCGACTTCGCGCTGACCGCCGACCTGGATCACCTGAGCGACGACCAGAAGCAAATGATCGTGCTGCTGATCGACGCTGCGCAGATCATGGATGACCTGTTCTGGCGGCAGTCCTTTGGCGACAACTATGAAGCGTGGCTTGATTCCATAGCCGACGAAAAAACGCGGCGATTCGCGGAGTTGAACTACGGGCCGTGGGATGTGCTCGATGACGACAAGCCCTTTATGAAAGGGTTCGGCCCCAAGCCGCTGGGTGCCCGGTTTTATCCTGAAGACATGAGCAAGGACGAGTTCGAAGCCGCGTACCTGCCCGGCAAGGCCGGCCTCTACTCGTTCGTCCGCCGGGACCGCGACGGCGGCCTGGTGCTGGTGCCTTATCACGTTGAATACAGCGAAGAGCTCCACGCAGCGGCAACCCTGCTGCGCGAAGCCGCGAAACTGGCCGAGAGCCCGGACTTTGCCAACTACCTGAAGCTGCGTGCCGCCGCGTTGATCAGCGATGACTTCCAGCTTAGCGACGCCTACTGGATGGACGTCAAGGACAACAAGATCGATGTGGTCATCGGCCCGATAGAGACCTACCTGGACCGCCTGTACGGTTATCGCGCCGCCTACGAAGCCTACGTCCTGGTCAAGGACCTGGAATGGAGCGAACGCCTGGGTCGCTTTGCCGCATTTCTGCCGCAGCTACAGGAAGGCCTGCCGGTTCCCGACGAGTACAAGCAGGAGTCGCCCGGGTCGAACGCGGACCTGAACGCCTACGATGTCGTGTACTACGCCGGCCACAGCAACGCGGGCGGCAAGACCATTGCCATCAACCTGCCGAACGACGAACAGGTGCAGCTCGAGAAAGGCTCGCGCCGCCTGCAGCTCAAGAATGCGATGGAAGCAAAGTACCGCAAGATCCTCGAGCCGATCGCCGACGTGCTGATCGACGAGACGCAACGCGAGCACATCACGTTTGACGCGTTCTTCTCGAACACGATGTTCCACGAGGTTGCGCACGGGCTGGGCATCAAGAATACGATCGATGGCACGGGCACGGTTCAAAACGCCATGCTCGACCTTGCCTCCAGCATGGAGGAGAACAAGGCGGACGTGCTTGGCCTGTACATGATCACCGAGTTGCACAAGGCCGGTGAACTGGCCGATGCGGATCTGCGCGATTTCTACGTCACTTTCATGACCGGCATTTTCCGTTCGATTCGTTTTGGCGCGTCAAGCGCGCACGGCAAGGCCAACATGGTGCGCTTCAATTTCTTCCTGGACGAAGGCGCGTTCGTGCGTGATGCAGAAACGGGCCGCTACAGTGTCGATTTCGAGCGCATGGAAGTGGCCATGGAAAATCTCTCACGCTTGCTGCTGACGCTGCAGGGTGATGGCGACTATGAAGGCGCGAAGGAGCTCACCGAGACAAAGGGGGTAATTCTCCCGCAACTGCAGGCCGATCTCGACCGCCTGACGGATGCCTCGATCCCGGTCGATATCGTGTTTCAGCAAGGCGTCGCGGTGCTGGGCCTGGAATAGTCGTTTTCTAGAGATCGCTTTTTGCGACAACGGGCAATTGCCCGCCGAACAACGTGGTCAGGTATAGCGCCCGGTCGGTCTCCAGGACGCCGGTTAGCGTCGGGAAACGCGCGTTCGGTTCGTGCATGTTCATGAGAATGTCGCCTTGCCCATTGAAGGCAATAACGTGCGACGAAGGCACCGCTTTCGGCCGCACCGCCGCCGGCAGGCGCTGGATGACCTTGCGCAGCCATGGCTTGTCGCTCACACGATCCAGCAGGGCGTTTCGCGGCGCCGCGAGTCCCAGCCAGAAACGGCCGTTGCGTCCCGTCTTGATGTTGTCCGGGAAGCCGGGCAGATTCTCGAGCAAGATCTCCGTCTCACCTCGGCGCGGGCCAGCCAGCCAGTGTTTGAGCACGCGATAGCTGCCGGTTTCCGCGACAACGATGAACTGGTTGTCATCGCTTATCGCAACGCCGTTCGCATAGTTCAGGCCATCGAGTATCATCGTTGCGATACCGCTGGCAGGATCGAACTCGATAACGCTGCCGTGGCCGCCGTGTTCCATGATATCGAGTAGCGACGCGTCGTAGGTACCGCGATACTTTTCCGCACCAAACTTGCTGCTGGCCTCGGAGAAGTAGATCCTGCCGTCGTGAGCCAGCGCCAGGTTGTTCGGATAGACTGGCGTTGCGCCGTCGATGGAACCCAGCAGTGTGCTGATGTCGCCGCTGGCGTCGATACGCTGCAGTCCGGAATAGGCATTTGCGATTACGAGGCTACCGTCTTTTGCCGCTTCGATGCCGAGCGGACGGCCGCCGACCAAAGCAAACTTTTCGACTTTCCGATTGCGTATGCGCAGAACGTGCCCGCTGGATGTCGTTACGTACACTGAGTTGTCGTGGCCGAGGGTCGCATCCTCGGGCCCCTCGAATGACTGCAGGTCAATAGTCGTTGCTGCCTGGAGCTGGTCGTTCGGCAGGAACGGGTCGACGAGTCCGCGGTCTTCGGGCGCATGCCACGCGACCGGCTCGATGGGGACCGGCCAAAAGAGCAGGTAAGAAAGCGCAACGAGGAGGATTGCTCCAGTGACCTTAAGGAGCCTGTTCATCGCGGCAGCGGCTTACCGGTTGGCGTCGATCATCTGCAGGAATTCGGCGCGCGTTCGCGCGTCCGTGCGAAAGCCACCGACCATCTGGCTCGTGACCATCGATACGCCGGGCTTGTGAACGCCGCGCGTTGTCATGCACTGGTGCTTGGCGTCGATGACCACGGCGACACCCTTGGGCTGCAGGACTTCCTGGATGCAATTCGCGATCTGCGCCGTCAGTTTTTCCTGCACCTGGAAGCGACGCGCGTAGGCTTCGACAACCCGGGCGAGTTTGCTGATGCCGACGACCTTGTTCCTCGGCAGGTAGCCCACGTGCGCTTTGCCGATAATCGGCGCCATGTGGTGTTCGCAATGGGATTCGAAGGTGATGTCGCGCAAGACAATCATCTCGTCATAGCCCTCGACTTCCTCAAAGGTCCGCTCGAGGAACTCATACGGATTGACGGCATAGCCGCTGAACCAGTCCTCGTAGGCACGTGCGACACGTTTCGGTGTGTCGATCAGGCCTTCGCGGCGCGTGTCCTCGCCCGCCCACAGCAGCAAAGTGCGCACGGCCTCTTCGGCCTGGTTGCGACTGGGTCTGCGGGGTTTGGGTTGTTTCTTCCTGCTGGCCGCCATGGCACGCGTCCCTGTTCGAATTCGGGGCTATCCTACGCAGACTTCTGAGCGAGGTCGAGACCGACCGGGCAGGTTACTCCTGTACCGCCTATTCCGCAGTAGCCGCCCGGGTTTTTTGCAAGATACTGCTGGTGGTAGTCCTCGGCGTAGTAGAACGTATCGAGAGGTTCGATCTCTGTCGTGATGCTGCCGAGGCCTGCCGCGCGCAACTCATTCTGATAGGTGTCGCGAGAGCGTACGGCGATGTTCCCCTGCTTGTCGTCCAGTGTATAGATTGCCGAACGATACTGTGTGCCGATGTCGTTGCCCTGGCGCATGCCCTGCGTCGGATCATGGCTCTCCCAGAACACCTTGAGGACGTTGTCGAAGGCCACGATCCGGGGATCGAATACGACGAGCACGACCTCGGCGTGGCCGGTGCCGCCGGTGCACACCTCCTGGTAGGTCGGATTGGGTGTTGTGCCACCGGCGTAGCCGACAGCGGTGGTATACACGCCCTCTGTTTCCCAGAAACGACGCTCCGCGCCCCAAAAACAACCCAGGCCCAGCACGGCCTGTTGCAGGTGCGAGGGGAAGGGCGGCTGCAAGGGCTTGCCGTTTACGAAATGGCAGTCGGGCACGGGCAGGGGCGTGTCACGGCCTGGTAGCGTCGTGTCGTTCATTCTTCGCTGGTCTCCTGGTGGTTCGCCGTGGCCGCTTTCTTCTGCCGCAATTCCTCGAGTTCGGCCTCGGAGTAATAGAATTCATGCCGAAAGACCTGGTTGCCCGATGCAACGGGGACGCCTTCCTCAAGTACCGGCCTGAAAATGCGCCGCCGGATTTCCCTGTGTACCATGCGTTGCATGTCCGTGAACTCGGCGGGCCTCGCTTCGGTGCGAATGTTCTTCACGCGGCCCCGTGCCGAAACCGTGTATTCGACCTCGATCACGCCGGTCAGGAGCCCTGCGCTCGACTGGCTGTTTGCGCCGCCGCCACTAAAGCGGGGAAGACCCTCTTCGCGGATCGGCACCGGTCGTTCGAGAAGCTCATGCCGCAACTCGATGCGATCCTCGTCGCGGGACAGCTCGTTCCAGACCTCGAGGTAAATACTGTGCGCCCTGTTGTGGGTTTCGTTGGAGATGTAATAGTCGGCAAGCGCCAGGCGCGCCTGCGCGAGCTCCAGCCACGGGAAGTCCTCAACCGCTTCGGCAACGCGCACAGCACGCTTGAGATAGGTCTCACCGGTCAGCGCAAGCGAGGTGCGCGAGCCGTCCGTGATGGGCTCATTGTAATAAAACGACTTGCCGAGCCGGATGAGAGGGTCGACCAGCCTGGGGTCTTCTTTGCCAACCGTCGTCTCGAGGATGCGAATGGCCCGTCGATACGTGATCCGTTCGTCGTTGTAATATCCGGCTCGGTGTTGCCAGTCAGCGCGCCGCATCAGTGACGGCAGCAGGCCCAGTGCGTTGTCGGCGAAATGACGAACATTGAGCGCGTTGATCCTGTCCAGCGTGTCGCGCGCGGTCTCGAGGTCGCCGAGCCGAACCAGGGCTTCGGCCAGCGATTCCAGGATCTCGATCTGTTCGATATTGTGCGGGCCTTCGTTCACGTGCGTGATATGTGTCGCACGGCCGAAACTCTTGGCCGCCAGGTCGGGACGGCCTTCGCCGAGCTGGGCGGCGCCAAGGCCCCGGAGCGGATTGACGAGTTCCTCGTTCAGCCTGTCCCTGACGACCTCGAGAATCTCGATGGCCGACGTAAAGTTCTGGATAGCCGCCGCGTATTGCTGGTTGTTGTGTTGCACAATTGCGAGATTGTTCAACGCTTTCGCAGCTTCGAGGGATTGCGGGCCATGCACTCTCATGGTCATTTCGACGACGCGTTTCGCCGAAATGTCGGCCTCGTCGTAATTCCGCTCGGCCAGCAGGTCCCTGAACCGCGCAAATTCGCGCAGCACATCGTCTTCGGTGATCGCTTGTGCCGGTTCGCTCTGCGGCATTGCGACCGGAGTCTCCTGGCCGATGGCCATCGAGGACAGGGAAAAGAGCAAAGCAGCGAAGCTTAGTGGTCTGATGGTTCTCATCCGCTGGATCGGGTCTCCTGGCAGCTTTCTGCGGCGCCGTCTGAGTGTATGTGAGACACGCGGCGGTTGGATTAGTTCTCCACGGTGGCTCCCGGTCCACTATACCGGCTGCCCCTGCATGAAGGTAGATGCATCCCGGGCCTAGAAATCGAGGCCCAACTGCTGAACCCCGGGCCTCATGAATTGCGTGCAATCCAGCGCGTGCTGGTAGGCGTCGGCCTCCAGGCCTAGCTTGCGGCTGGCCGTCCGGAAACGACTTGCAAGCATATCGGCATAGGCACCTCGCCCGGTCTGGCGAACGCCGAAGCGGGCGTCGTAACTGCGACCGCCGCTGGCCTGCCTGACAAGGCTAAGGACTCGATCCTTGCGCTCCGGAAAGTGAGTGGCGAGCCATTCGGTAAAAATGTCGAGCAGCTCATGTGGCAGCCGCAGGAAGATATAGCTGGCCTGGTCTGCGCCGGCAGTGGCGACGGCTTCCAGGATTGCCTCTATCTCATGGTCATTAATCGCGGGGATGACCGGGGCGACCAGGGCGCTGACGGGGATGCCGTGCTCCGCCAACCGGGTCATCGCTTTCAGGCGCGCCGCGGCGGAGGGTACGCGTGGCTCCATGACCCGTTTCAGGTCACTGGACATGGTTGGTACGCTGATCGCGACGGAGCAGAGACGACGTTCCGCCAACGCGGCCAGCAGGCCGATATCGCGCGTGACCAGGTGACTCTTGGTGATCAGGTTGACGGGGTGCCTGTGCTCGAGAAAGAGCTCGAGCATCTGGCGCGTAATCCCCAGCGTTTTTTCGGCGGGCTGGTAGGGGTCGGTATTTGCGCCGATGGTTATCGGCTTGCACGTGTAGTTTTTCTTTTCCCATTCGTTGAGCAGCAGCGCGGCCGCATTGGGCTTGTAGAAGACCCGGGTCTCGAAGTCGAGTCCGGGCGAGAGGTCCAGGTAGCTGTGGCTGGGCCTCGCATAACAATAGACACAGCCGTGCTCGCAACCCTGGTAAGGATTGATCGACTGGTCGAAGGGAATGTCGGGCGAGTTGTTGGTGCTGATAATCCGACTCGCCGGCATTGAGCGCACAACGGTGGGTCGTGCCTCGAGTGCCTGTTCATAGGCAATATCGTCGTCGAGTTCGACGGGGCGTTTTTCGAACCGGCCAAGCGGCGCGGAAATCGCACCGCGGCCTTTGCGAGCTCGGGCTGTCATGGCTATTCCTGATGCTGTATGGATATACAGTATCACAGAATATCGTGTCCGGGCCCTCGCTGACTAGCGGAACAGGCGACGATAGAACTTGCGCAGCACGAGTATGCCGAGCGCAAGCGCGGCGGCGACGCTGTTGACTGGTGCCAGGAGCTGCTGCAGCCAGCCGGTCTCGATGCTCACCAGCGAGGCCGGCAGTAACTCCGTCGCCATGGTCATCGCTGTGATCACCGGGGCCGCGAGCAGCGCGATGCAGGCAATGGCGACCAGCATGCCGGCCGACCACAACAGCATTGTCCGGCGGCGCTGCCTGTCGATCATGCGCATGACATCTTCTGCAAAGGCATTGTCGTCGAGACTGCTCTCGGCCTGAGCGAACAATGCCATCAACAGCGGGTCGCGTTCAGTGGTCATCTCGTTTCCTCGGGTGTGGTCGCATAGGCGGCCAGTGTTTCCTGCAGCCGCTTCGTTCCGCGCCGGATATGTGACTTGATGGTCCCGAGCCGCATCCCGGTGAACGACTCGATTTCAGTATGGGTCATACGTTCGTGATAGCACAGCACAATGCAGAGCCGGACGTCGTGCGGCAAGGTGGCAAGAGCAGCGTCCAGGTCCATGCCGACGCCGGTCTGATCGGTATGCGTGGAATCGGCGTCGGCGTGTTCGTCCGCCATGCGCAACGGGTCTTGCCGACGCGCATGCTGCAACCAGGTGTTGATCGCCAGCCGTTTTAGCCAGGGGCCGAAGCGTTCGATATCGTGTAGCTGCCGAATCGACTTCCACGCCTGCATGAACGCCTGCTGCGACAGGTCGTCCGCGAGAGTCGCATCGCCGCTGCAACGCCGCATGAGATTGCGAATCCATGCCTGGCGGCGTTTCATCAGTTCGGCGAAGGCACCACGGTCCCCTGTGCGGGACAGACCGACAAGTACCGACTCCGGACTCCTGGCAAGAAGGTCCGTCGAGTAGCCCAAGCTATTGCCCGAAGATGTCCCGGTTCTTGGCCGCGTCGGCGTTGGTTGCCCGATCCAGGAAGCGTGCCGCGGTCAACAGGCCGATGCCGACGAAAGCGACGAGGCCGGCCACGCCAAACAGGGGCATGAGGGCGTCCGGTTTGCTGAGGCTGATAACCCACCCCATGAACGCCAGCCCGGGTGCCACGAAGATGACAATCAGGCCGGCGACCTTGAGGTCGCGCGCCGGGTCCTTCTTGTGCCCGAGCAGCTTGTCGACAAGGTCCTGGTCGGGCGTCTTGCCGCTCTCAATCATGCGCCGGAGCGTCTCGTGCTCCGCTTCGCGCTTACGCACGCCGTCCCAGATGCCACCGACCGATACGGCTGCTACGAACATCCAGAAGCCGAAGGCGGCAAGGCCGAAGATCCCACTTTCCATACTGCTCTCCCACGAAAATTGTGTGTCTTACTGTTGGAGATGCAAACTCTGTCGACCTGGATGCACCCGCACAGGCATTCAGCCTTTGGTGTGCTCGGTCTCTCAGTCGGTCTTATAGACGTGCACGTCCCGTTGCGGGAACGGGAACGAGATGCCTTCCTTGTCGAAGCGCTTCTTGATGGCCTCCGTCAGGTCGAACATGACGCCCCAGTAGTCTGGCGTCTTCACCCACGGCCGTACGACGAAGTTAACGCTGCTGTCCGCGAGTTCCGAGACGGCAATCGTGCATGCGGGCTCATCGAGAATCCGCTCTTCGGCTGCGACAAGGTCCTGGATCGTGGCGCGGACCTTGTCGAGGTCGTCGTCGTAACTGACGCCAACCACCATATCGACGCGGCGCGTTTCATTGGCCGAGTAGTTCGTGATGATGCTGTCCATGATCTGGCCGTTCGGGACAGTGATCTGCTTGTTGTCACCGGTCTTCAGCACGGTTGTCAGGATCTGGACCTGCTCGACCACGCCGCTGATACCGGCTGCCTCGACGAAGTCACCGACACGATAGGGACGGAACAGTACGATCAGCACGCCTGACGCGAAGTTGGACAGGGATCCCTGCAGGGCCAGGCCCACGGCGAGGCCGGCGGCGCCGAAGATGGCGATAAAGGAGGTCGTCTCGATGCCCAACGCGCCGATTGCGGCGATTGCGACGACGACGAGAAGAACCATCCGGACGAGATTGCAGATGAAGGTCTCGAGCGTCTTGTCGACCTCCTGGCGTTGCATGAGTTTGTGCAACGCGCGCACGATCAGGCCGACGACCAGCTTACCGACGTAAAATATCAGGAGTGCGACGGCAACGTTGATCGCGAGGTCGACCCCTTTGGTCTGAATCAGCTCAATTACTTCGTTCCAGTCGAAGCCAAGGTCCGGGAGAGTGCCTGTGTCCATTATTAGGTCCTTCGATTATTGTCCTGGAACGCCCTCGACACCGGGCTTGAACCGGAAAATCCGGTAGGGGCCCTGCGCCTCGACATGTTCCTTTGATTGCAGAATGAGTTCCGACAGCGCGCTATCGGCGAGGTAGAGGTAACCGTCGGGACCGAATGACAATGCATCGGCCCAGCGCACGTTGCGCGATTGCATGAGGGTACGGAGCTCACGGTCGGCGCCGACGACGAAGACGGAGCTGTGTTCCACGTCCGTGATATAGACATTGCCTTCGAGGTCGATACTCATACCATCACTCAAGGGTTTGTCACTGTAGCGTTCCACGCGATTCGCAAGCTGCCCGGGTGGGAGCTGGTCGTTACGCAGATCCTTGAGCTGGACGCGGTACAGACCGGAGCCGCTCAGGGCACCGTAGTAGAGCCACTTCGGCCCCAACGCGATCCCGTCAACGCCGCCACGCAGCGCGGCGACGCCACCAAGGAACTTCATTACCCGGTCACCGTTGCGTATCAGGTACTTCTCTGCCGAGACCGACGCGTGCTTTTCGAGGACACGTCGCGCCTCGCCGGTCTCTACGTCGTAGACGATAATGGCCGGCGACTTGCGCCAGTAGCTGGCATCGGCGATGACGACCGTGTTGCCGTCGGCGGAGACTTGCAGGTCCTGCAGGAACGACCCTGCCGGAGCGATGTCGGGCGACAAGGACTGTTCGCGGATGACCGTATCGGTATTGAGGTCGATCGCGATGATACGGGCGGTTTGCATGCCGTGGTTGCCGTGGTCAATCGTCCAGAGGCGGTTGTAGCGGTCGATAGCGACCCCGAGAACGGTGTCGAACAGCTCGGCCTGTGCCGAGCCCGACGGGTAGGGCACGGCGGCTCCTCGTACATACTCGAGCAGTTTGTTGCCGGTCGGACGCGATTCCGGGTGAACGGTGAAGAAGATGCGACCGTCGCGATTCACAGCGACGTTGCCCACGGGCTCGGCGTACTCGAGTACCTGCTCGAGCTCGGACGAATTCAATATCGGCGTCGTCGACAGGTTCGGGTAGGGCGCTCCGCCACCGTGCCGGACCCACAGAACCGTGGTCGCGATCAAAGCAAGCGCCAAAAGAATCAGCAGAATGTTTTTCATTGTTGCGGCTGCTGGAGCCCGTAGAAATCCCCGACGAAATTCTACATGAATGTGAGGGATTTTCAGCCCTGCAGCGCGACCAGCCAGGCAACGGCAACCAATCCCAGCGCCAGTGCGCCCGCTGCGACCTGCACACGTGGCGGTGCGGGCATTTTGCCGATGACCGTCAGCAGCATGCCCATCCCGAATCCGCATATGAAACCGAGCAAATGCGCACCGATGTCCGTGTTTTCGTCACCCGTGCCAGTGAACATGAGCAAGGCGAGGCCGCCGATAACCGGGCCGAAACGTGTCGACCACCGGTCCTGCGCCATTAGCTGGCCGCGCCAGACGTAGCCCGCGAGGAGACCGAGTGTCGCGAACACGGCTGTCGATGCGCCGATCGAGCGATGGGCCGAGTCGAGCAGAAGCGTATTGGCTGTATTGCCGAGGGCAGCGGCAACAACGATAGCCAGCCAGGCGACACCGGAGCCGAGCAGGCGTCCGGCGAAGATGCCAAAGAACACGCCGAAGACGAGATTGCCGAGGAGGTGCCGAACGCCGGAATGCAGTGTAAGGGCAGTAATCGTGCGCCACCACTCGCCGTCACGAATCAGGCTGCCGTCGACGCGACCTGCCGCGAACCAGTTGTGTCCGAAAATAGAGTAACCGGCCAGCCAGGCGACCGCGCAAACGACGAAGACATAGCCGATCACCCCGGGGAGGGCGTCCTGGTAGACGATGCGCTTGCGCACCCTGGGCTTCGCGGGCGGGTTTTCATCCTCGTAAAGCTGCAGCTCTGCAACGGCCCTCGCCGAATGCTCGGCCGGTACCACGAGTGCGCAGCCCATGCCGTCGTCGATCAGTTGATACGGGATATGCACGGCTGCCAGCACGAGCGCCCGGTCGGAACAGCTCCGCCGGTTGGTGCTCTCAAATACGACACGCAGGTCTTCCATCGATGCAGGGTAGCAAGTTTGCGGTAAGCTAAGCGCCTGATTCCGGGGATAGGTATGCGAAATACAATGTTCATCGTATTGCTGATGCTTGCGGCACCCATGGCTGCCGCCGACGTAACCGATGCCGCGGCCGGCGGCTTCACCACCGTCAACGAAGTGATTATCGCCGATGGTCGTGCCGAGTCCTGGGTGGCTGCGGTCGACCAGGTGGGGCACTGGTGGAGCTCGGATCACACCGTTTCCGGAGACGCCTCGCGCCTGAGTATAAACGCCGAGATGCAGGGATGTTTCTGTGAGTCGCTCGGTGACCCGGCCGGCGTCGTGCACCTTGTTGTTACAATGGTCAATCCGACGCACCTGCTGCGCATGACCGGCGGGCTCGGCCCGCTGGGACTCATGGGCGTGGATGGCAACATGACATGGGAATTCGAAGACGTCGAGGGCGGCACGCGCGTGACCTTTACCTACGCGGTTGGCGGTTACAGCAAAGACGGCCTCGACAAGATCGCACCCGCTGTCGATTTCGTCATCGGCGAAGCACTCGGACGCCTCAAAGCCTACGTTGAGACCGGCAACGCGGAGCCCGACCCCATTGACTGAAATTGAGCACGCCCGACCGTCTGCGACCGTGGTCCTCGTACGGGGAACGAGCGGCGAGCCCGAGGTTTTTCTCGTGCAGCGCCACGAGGCCTCGTCGTTCGGCACCGCGTTCGCGTTTCCCGGCGGGGTTGTCGATCCGGAGGACGCCGCTGTGCACGATTTCTGCAAGGGCGTCAGCTCGAGAAAGGCCAATGCCAACCTGGGCGTGAAAGAAGGTGGGCTTGACTACTACAGCGCGGCGATCCGGGAGCTGTTCGAGGAGTCGGGCGTACTCCTCGCCAATCCGGACGACGTTGCCGAAGGCCCGGCAGCGGCGCGCGATGCACTGAACGACAACAGCGACAACTGGGCGGACTTCGTGATTCGCAACGAGCTCGAGCTGCAGTGCGACCAGCTGCACTACATCAGTCACTGGATAACGCCGCCACAGCAATCCAGGCGGTACTCGACTCGTTTCTTTCTTACAGTGATGCCCGCGATGCAGGTCGCCGGGCACTGCGGCGGCGAGTTGACGGACTCATGCTGGATGACAGCGCACGACGCGCTTACGGCGGGCAGGGAAGGCGCGATCAGGTTGCATTTTCCGACGGTAAAGACGCTCGAGTCCATCGCCAGGCACAAAACGCTCGACGCGCTCGTCGACTGGGCAGCCTCCTGCGTCGATTGGGGGATAACCAGCATGCTGCCAATTATCGTGATGCGCGACGGCGTCCGGGATATCGTGCTACCGGGCGAAAAGGACTATCCGGGTACGGAGTCGTGACCGCTTTCGGTCCGACGATGGACCCGCTCACCGAGTTGCGGCCCGGCCTGCTGCGCCTCGTCGCGCCGAACCCGTCGACGATGACGGGACCCGGGACCAATACTTACCTGTTTGGCGGCAACGAGATCGCGGTCCTCGATCCCGGCCCGGCCATTGACAGCCACCTCGATGCCATACAACACGCCGTGGATGCCCCGATTCGCTGGATACTCGTTACACATACGCATCCCGATCATTCGCCGGCTGCCATGCTGCTCGCCGCGCGTACGGGCGCTGAAGTCATCGGCCTGCCGGCACCGGAAGGTGCACATCAGGACGCGTCGTTCCGGCCGGACCTAAGTCTTGCAGACGGTGATGAACTGGTCTCGGACGACTTTGCGCTGCGGGCGATCCACACGCCGGGGCATGCCTCCAATCACGTGTGCTACCTGCATGTGGAGAGCGACTGGCTGTTCACGGGTGACCATGTGATCGACGGATCGACCGTCGTCATCGACCCGCCCGACGGCAACATGAAGCAATACATTGGCTCGCTGCGACGTGTGCGCGACCTGAACTGTGCGGCAATAGCACCGGGACACGGCGAGATCATTCACGATCCGGCACGCGCCGTTGACTGGATCTTGGAGCATCGTCTTGAGCGCGAGGCGAAGGTGCTCGCCGCACTCAAGGCGCACCCGAACCTGGCGACGCGCGAGCTGGTGCCGCACGTCTACAGGGATGTTAAAAAGCACCTCTACGCCCTTGCCGAACGCTCGCTGCTGGCGCACCTTCTGAAGCTGGAGGAAGACGGGCTGGCGACGCGTTGCGACGATCGCTGGAGCTAGTCCTTTGTGACCTTCCAGCTACTCGGGCCCTTGATGAAATCCCGGACGCGCCTGGTGCGTTGCATGCGCGATGGGTGGTGGGCGTAAAACGTATCTTCGAAGCTGATCGCCGGTTGCCGGTAGATGACGCCCATGGCGACCGGCATGTTCAGGTCGATAAGCAGTCTCGCGACGATCGCGTTGCCTTCATCGTGTATGAGCACCTCATCCGGCGCCTCGGTCGCGTCGATGACTTCGAGTGACCAGGTGTCCTGGTTGAAGCGCATACCCTTACCCTTGTTCTCGCCGAACAGCATGGGTTCGCCATGTTTGACGTGCAGCTGCGTGTTGGCGGCCGTCTTGCGTTCGGTGAAGCCCGCAAAGACGTCTTCGTTATAAACGATGCAGTTCTGGAAGATCTCGATGAATGCCGTACCGGTAAACGCATGGGCCTGCTGCAGCACGTCGCTCATGCCGACCTTGTCGGTATCGACGCCGCGTGCAAAGAAGTGCGTGCCACAACCCATCGCGAACTGCCCCGGCGAGATCGGCGTGTCGACCGATCCCTTGGGACTGGACGGCGAGGTCGTACCCACGCGGGACGTCGGGGAATACTGCCCTTTCGTCAGTCCGTAGATTTCGTTATTGAACAGCAACATCTTGAGGCCAACGTTGCGGCGCAATGCGTGCATCAGGTGATTGCCGCCAATCGACAGGCTGTCGCCGTCTCCGGTGACCACCCAGACGTCGAGTCCCGGGTTCGCGAGCTTCAGGCCGGTCGCGATCGCCGGAGCACGACCGTGAATCGTGTGAAAGCCGTAGGTCTCGACATAGTAAGGGAATCGCGATGCGCAGCCGATGCCGGATACGAATGCCGTGTTCGCCGGATCCGCACCCGCGTCGGCGAGCGCCTTCTGCACGGCCTTGAGTATCGCGTAGTCCCCGCAACCGGGACACCAGCGCACTTCCTGCGATGTCGCGAAGTCCCTGGCGGTCAGCTTGTCGTTCATGATGCCTCCCTGCGTACAGCTTCAATCTTGTCGACGAGCTCCCGGATCAAGAACGGCTGGCCGGTAACCTTGCTGAAAGGAATGGGCTCCACGCACAGGTTTGCCCGCAGCAGGGCAGTCAGCTGTCCCGCGTTCATCTCGGGAACCAGGACCTTGTCAAAACGGCTGAGCAATTCCCCGAGATTCCCCGGCAGGGGATTCAGGTGGCGCAGATGGATGTGGCTCACGCCCGTACGCCGCGTTGCCTGGTATATCGGACCGTAGGTCGATCCCCAGCCGACAACGACAAGGTCTCCGCTGTCCGGGCCGTGCTCGATTTTCTGGTCGCCGATGAACGCCGCGACGGCATCGATCTTCGCTGCACGCAGGTCGGTCATGCGTTGGTGGTTCGCGGGATCGTAGGAGATATGCCCGGAGTCGATGTCTTTCTCGAGGCCGCCGATGCGATGCATCAGGCCCGGCATCCCGGGACTTACCCACGCGCGCCCCAGGCTTGCCGGGTCCCTCGTGAAGGCGCGGCGCTGCGGGCTGTCATCCGAATCCGGCACCGGGTTCGTCGCAATCGCTGCGAACGCCGAGAGCTCGGGAATCCGCCACGGCTCTGCAGCATTCGACAGGTAACCATCAGCAAGGAGAATCACCGGCGTCATGTGCCGCAGCGCGATACGCGTCGCTTCGATGGCCATCTCGAAACACTCGCCGGATGTCGACGCAGACAGCACCGGGATCGGCGTGTCGCCATTGCGGCCGTACACGGCCTGGTAGAGATCCGACTGTTCGGTCTTGGTTGGCAGTCCCGTGGACGGTCCACCGCGTTGCCAGTTGATAATGAGTAGCGGCAGCTCCGCACTTACCGCCAGACCCATTGCCTCGGCCTTCAGCGCAAGACCGGGGCCGGAGCTCGACGTGACTCCGATCATGCCGCCATAGGATGCACCGATGGCCGCACAGATCGCGGCGATTTCGTCCTCGGCCTGGAACGTGCCCACGCCGAGCTCGGCGAGATGCGTGAGCCTGTGCAGCAGGGGAGACGCCGGCGTGATCGGGTAGGAGCAAAACAGAACCGCGCGATCCGAAAGTTCGCCCGCGGCGGCAATCCCGAGCGCCATGGCTTCGGCGCCGGTAATGCCGCGATAGTCGCCTGGCGCCATATCGGCCGACGGCAGTTTGACCTGGGACAGGTTGGCAGAAAGCTCCGCCGTTTCGCCAAAAGCATGGCCCGCGTGCAGCGCCTTGATATTGGCATCCCGCATGGTCGGTTGACCGGCCAGCCGGCGCCGGATCCATTCCTCGACCGGCTGCAATTCCCGATCGAACATCCACAAGAGCATGCCGAGGGCATAGAAATTCTTGCAGCGCCCGCCCTCGGACTTGCTCAGGCCGAATTCCTTGACGGACTCGAGATTCAGGTGACTGATGTCGGCCGCGACGACCTGGTAGTCATTCAGCGTGCCGTCGCCAAGCGGGTCGCTGTCGTAGCCCGCCTTGGCCAGGTTGCGGTCCGTGAAGGTGTCGGTATTGACGATAAGCAGCGCGCCTTTGTCGAGCATCGGCAGGCTGACTTTGAGGGCGGCCGGGTTGAACGCGACCAGCACTTCCGGGGCGTCGCCGGCCGTGGTTATCGGGCCGCCACCCAGGTTGATCTGGTAGGCCGAGACGCCGAACGTGGTACCCACGGGGGCCCGAATTTCCGCAGGGTAATCGGGGAACGTCGCGAAATCGGCGCCCGCCAGCGCGGTCGAGACCGCGAACTGCGATCCCATGAGTTGGATTCCGTCGCCCGAATCGCCTGCAAGGCGAATAACGACCGACTCCAGATCATTGTTTTTATTCACAAAAATGGATTCTTTTCGGTGCAGGGCTCTTGCCCCATTAAGCGTTTGATCGAGAGTGTAGCGCAATCGGGTCGCCGGCTGGCATGTCCGACAATCCCGGCTTGATTGGCGGCCCGACTTCGCTTAGCTTACGCGCTCTGTCCAAAGGAAGGGTCCCACCATGACGTTCGTTGTCACCGAAGCCTGTATCAAGTGCAAACTGACGGATTGCGTCGAGGTCTGCCCCGTGGATTGCTTTCACGAAGGGCCGAATTTCCTCGTCATCGATCCCGACGAGTGCATTGACTGCACGCTGTGTGAACCCGAGTGCCCGGTCGAGGCGATCTACTCGGAAGACGAGCTGCCGGCTGGCCAGGAGCAGTACCTGGCACTCAACGCCGAGCTGGCGCTGGAATGGCCCGTCATCACCGAGATGAAGGAGCCGCCCGCCGACGCCGACGAGTGGCGTGAGGTCAAGGATAAACTCAAGTATCTCGAGCGATAACTGCGAGCTTTGGATAGAGTAGCGGCATGAGCGTCAGTCGCCGCGCAAAGTTCGTTCGCTGGGTAACAGGCCGGTACATAAAAGGCCTTGATGTCTCCAAACTTCCGGTTGCCACGGCGCGCAGACATTTCGAAAAGATTGCGCGAACGTTCCTGATTCGCGCCAGGGGCGTGGAGGTCGAAAAGACGCAGATTGCCGGCGTCGACGTTGACTGGCTGCGCCCCGAAAAGGCGCGCAAGGACAAGGTGATGCTCTACCTGCACGGCGGCGCCTACGTCATGGGCAGCCCGCGGACGCATCGTCAGCTTGCGAGCCACATCGCGCGAGCCGCGGGGGTCGTCGCCGTTCTGCCCGACTACCGGCTCGCACCGGAGCATCCGTTTCCCGCCGGGCTCGATGACGCCGTCGCGGTCTGCCGGGGCCTGCTCGAGGCCGGGTTCAAACCAGAGGACATCATCGTTGCCGGCGACTCGGCAGGAGGCGGTCTCTCCGTAGCGACGCTGCTGGCATTGCGCCATGCGGGCGATCCGTTGCCGGCGGCGGCAGTACTGCTATCGCCTTTCCTCGACGTCACGGGCAGCGGTGAGTCCATGACGACGCGCGCTGACCGGGACCCGTGGTTCGACGTTGGCGATCTGCATGTCGTTGCGCGTTACTACTGCCCGGACGAGAGCGACTGGAAGAACCCGCTCGTGTCGCCCGTGTTCGCCAATGTTGCCGGCTTGCCGCCCATGCTGATTCAGGTCGGTGACGATGAAATCCTGTTGAGCGACGCGACACGGCTTGCCGACAAGCTCGAGGCCGAAGGCATCGACGTCGAGCTCGAGATCTGGCCGCACATGTGGCATGTGTTCCAGATGTTTATCGGCAAGATGCCGGAAAGCCGGGCGGCGGTGAAGAAGATCGGGCGGTACATCGACAAGTGCTTCTCCTGACATGAGGATTGCCGCACCGTCACCGGTGCTGCCGGTGTCGGCGGCACTCGCCGATGCGGGTCCTTCCGGATTTTCGTGCGCCGGCCGGGATGGTCCGCCGATTAGCGTTCGGCTCAGAACCCCGCCTGTCTCTGCGAGTCGTCGTACATTTTTGTCAGGAAAGAACGGATGGCGGGTTCCGCCTCTTCTTTCGTCATCAGTTTCTGGCTCTCGAGGACCACGGCCATGTCCTTGATGGAGCGCCGGCCGTCGATCAGCGACATGATGAACGAGTAGATCTGCGTGGTCATGGCCTGCTGGCGGAAGGACGGCGACAGCGGGACCGGATCGTTGCCGGTCACTATCCAGTCAGGGAGGGCCTTGTGCCGCTCCGGCCTGCTCGCGTCGCGTTCCTTGTAGGCAGAGAACGTAAAGACGCGCTCCTGCCGTCCATGGCGGCTCGCGGGAGAGCACATGTAAGGGATCGTCGCCTGCGACACGTAGGGGTCGGAGAAACCGCTTTCAGCGACGATTGCCTTGACCTCTTCGGGGCTGTAGTGCCGCGCCTTCTGCGGCGATGAAAACGCGAGCGAGCCGAAGTTCACCCAGCGACCGTCCGGCTTGAGCAGGCGATTGATTCGCGCCGCGAGTACCGGCAGGTCTTCGGTGATGATGTCGATGAGCCACGGCGTGACGACGGTATCGAAGGACATCTCGGGAAACGGTGGCCGCAGCGCATCGCCGAGTACGAGGTGGAAGCCGTCGCCGACGACCTCGGGTGCCGCAAGCTTGCGCAGCACGGCGTCGTCCTCGAGCGCGCGCGGTGCGATCGGGAACTCGTAGAGGCTCAGCTTCTCGCCCTGTGTCACTGCCCTGGCAACCATCATAAGCAAAGGATTGAAGTCCATTGCAACCGTTGCCGCACATGCCATGGTCCTGTGGATATCGTAGGCCAGGCGACCGGCGCCCGCGCCGAGGACAAGGACGTTCCCGAGTTCGGCGTGATCGTGCAGGACCGCCTGTACCTGCTTCAACGAGGCTTGGTTTTCTTCGTCGCCCCAGGCCCAGTCTCGATGAATATTGGAATAGTAGGTATTGAGGCCCTGGTCGGTAGGCAGTCGTGTGCGGAGTGCAAGGTAACTCTCGAAGCTGCCTTGCATGGACTGCACTTCAAGTGGCCGCAGGAGCTTCTGTAATTTGCGCCGATGCGAATCCACGCATTTCTTGTACCTGTCCACGCGGCGACGCGCGAGCGACGTCATGTCGTCGCTCTTGAGTTCCCGCTCCAGCCCGGCAATCTCATGGCCAAGCTGCTGCAGCGCAAACTGCAATCTGCCGCGCCACTCGCCGAGCGTGGCCTGCGGCTCCGCAAACATCCACGGTATGCCGCCAACGGAGGGGAAATCGACCTTGCAGGCCTTGCAGTGCAGTCGCTCGCCGGTCGGTTCGAGGGGCGTCTTGTCACAACGCGGGCAGGCGAGCAAGGCGTTAAGTTCGGTCATGACTGGGGATTATGCACAAAAAAACGGCCAGCCGAAGGGATGCGACTGGCCGTTCCATTGCCGTGCTGTAGCGCGGCGGCGTAGCTCTCGCTATGCGGGGTTGGCAATTGTTGCCTGCACGATCTACGCGACAGGTACCGTCCCGTTCACGATCGGCTCAAAGGCCGTGAAGCGGTCGAGGTCGCTGCCGAGGCCATGGCCGATGCCAAGTCCCTGGTAGATCGCGGCGAAATCGCCCGTCGTCACCTGGCCATGCAGCGCCATGTAGTTCAGCACGATGGAGTTGACGAGCAGGTTAACGTTGTTCGCCATCGGCGTGGCTGCACGCTGTACCGAGCCGCCGGCATCCATGTAACCGAGCTGCTGATGTCGCAATTGCTCGTCGAGCGTCGCGCCCTTGAGCACCGGCCGGCCACCCAGTCGCGGCGGGTTATAAACCAGGAAGAACGAACCGGCCGTCGATGAGTTGTCGCTGGTCCACTCGCCCTTGCCGCGGCCATCGCCGGAGTTGTCGATCGCACCGTTCGATGAGAGCGAGCCGTCACTAAAGACGTACAGCATGAGCGGCATGTCGAGCTTCGCGGCATACTCGAGGCAGGCGCCCATGCACTGACCGGCACGGAAGTCCTTGACCTCACCCTCGGCGCGTGCGCCGCCATGGTAGTCGTAGCCACCCATCTCGACGCAGCCGGCGCCGGCGAAACCGTTCATGACGAGCTTCATGACCGAAGCGGTCTTCTGGAACTCGCGCGAATCGCGATTGCCTGCAAAGAACTCGGTGTCCAGGAAGATACCGGAGCCGTCGGCGGCAACGATGTCCGTGTCGAGGCCCGGGTCGATCGGCGTACCGCCGAAGCGGTCCGCGATGTGCGCGGCCTTGAGATAGCCGCAGCGTACGGCCTTGTCGATATCGGCATCGCGTGCGACGAGTGTATCGACGTTGACCATCTTTTCGTCCGACAGCCTGTAAATCGACTCCATGACCTTCGTGGCATCGTCCTTGCTGAGAATGCCGACGAGGTCGCCCGTGTCGACGAGGTTGACGACGTCACTGGGACGATCGACCTTGGTCGGGCGCAGTTCCGGGTTAAACAGCGGCAATGGCAATGTCGAGTTACCACCCGAGTCCGTGTTCTCCGAGCCGGCAAGGCCCAGGATGGAGCCCTTGGCACCAGCCAGCGCAATGCCGTACAGCGGGTTATGCGGGTTGTTGCCCGTGTCGTTATCCGAGCGCGCCGGTATGACCGCACCGTTGATATTGGCGGCCGTTGCCGCGCTCACGCGTGACAGGATGCCGCGGCGAAATGCGCTGTCGAAGTGGAACCCCAGCCCCAGGTCGAAGTTTGCGTACGGGTTGCCGTTCGGATCGTTGAGGCTTGGCACCATGTCGCCGGGCAGCCCCATCTTCTCGTAGCCATTGGCGGCGAGGAAGTCGCTCTGGCCGCCTTCCCGGCCGACCAGTACGTTCGAGCCGGCGATGTTGGCGCCGCCCGCAAGGTCGAAGCAGATAAACGGGATTTTGCCGGCGCCGTCAGTGATGTTGCACTGGGAAGGCGCGCGCAGCGCGTCCAGGTCCGCTGCCAGGTCGGCGTATGCGCGCGTACCCAGCAGGGGGGCAATGCCACCCACTGTGTAGGCCGCGCCCGTCATGAATCCCTGCGACAGGAACTGGCGCCGCGTGACAGGACGCGGATGATCGGCGTGAAATTGCGGCAAGTCGAAGTTGCCTCTGTTGCGTTTCATGGTCATCTCAAATATTCCCTTTTGTCCTGTCTTTACTGAACCAGTGTGGCTGCGCTGCCGAGTACGGAGGCGCATACACCCTTGGCGATGGCACGTGTATCACTTGTGCCCGCAAGAAGCCTGTCCACCAGGTTCTCCGGGCGAGGACCCGTTGCCGGGAACGACGCGAGTTCGCCATGCACATCGGCATAACTTGGCTGCGACAGGATCTGTGCGCTCGTCGACGAGTGGCCAACCGCACTCTGGATCAGCGGTTCGACGAATGCGTCGCGATTGCCGACGCTGAACGCGGTGGCCGGAGCGGCGTCGAAGTTGAAGCCCGGCCACAACGTGGCGTTCTCAACGGCGGCGTCACAGTACTGGATCGCGAGCTGTGCGATGGCGACCTGGTGCGATGACAGGAACGCTTCGGCAAATTCGACCGCCGGCAGCGACTGCCGGAGCTCCTGGTAGGTCTCGTCAACCATGAAGATGCCACCGCGCTGGTAGGTTACGCGGTCGATGCCCGTAATCGCTGCGTAGGTCGCATCGATCTCGTCAAACGTCTTCATGCCGATATCCGCACTGGCGGTCGCGGCGGTCGCAACGTAGTCAGCGACGGTGAGCATCGGATCTTCCGGCCTGTCGTAAGTCGCGCCATTGAGATCGTCGAAAGTCAGGAAGAACTCGTCGAGATCCGGTCCTTTCTCGAGCGGCAAGACCGCACCGAGCGTGGCGTTGAGGACCATCAGCGGCTGACCGAGTTCATCGAGTACTGCCGGGTTGGACAAGTCGAGCGATTCGATCATGTTGGCGTAGCTCTGGCCGACCGGCGCTTCCTGGCCGTTCATCGCGATACGCATGCCCTCGAGTCCAATACCTTGCGGCGTGGAGCCATCGAGCGTGACGAAGTGCGGCTTGTCGAACAGGTACGCGTACGAGTCGTATTGCTGTGCCTCGAACAGGACGTACGACGTCTGTATGGGCGCACCGATCAGGTGCGAGATGTCGAACAACAGGTAGAAGCGTTCGCCAACTCCCGCGTCGTAGTTCTGGTTGATCTGCTCCTGGGTCAGTGCACGGCGGTGGATAGCCGCGAGGCGGAAGGTGCCTTCCCACAATCCGTCGCTGGATGCTTCGTTGCCGAGGATCAGCGCGAAGTTGTTCTGCCACGGCACTAGCGTGCCACCCGGTACCGGATCGGTCTGGGTAACCAGCGTGCCGTTCACGAAGATCTTGCGACCCTCGATCGGGCTGTACGTCGCAACCACGTGCTGCAGCGTTGCCTGGAGTACCTCGGCAGCATCCGGCGTCGAGAGCTGCGGATCGCCGTTGAGCGTGGTCAGCGGGTTGCCATTGGCATCCTCGGCGTTCGTGCGCAGCAGGAAGTCGTAGTTATACAGGGTTTGCTGCAGCGTGAAGTTGCGCGCTGCCTGGCCGGCCGAGTAGCTGACGATGCGCGACATTTCCTGCGTCACGTTCGCCGGCACAACCCATGCCTCGATCGAGAATTCGCCCGAATCGACCAGGATGTCATGCAGCTTGCGGCTTGCGACCGTCGAGCCCTGGGCCTTGCCCGGGCCGACCGCCATGTCGGCACCAATCGTGATGCCCCAGCCGCCATACCAGGTAACGTCGCCCGAGAAGTTCAGGTCAATGGCCGGGTCGACGCCGCTGGTATCAAAGGCCGTCGAGCCGGTGCCCGTCTTGAACTCCCAAAGCGCAATCTGGTCGTTTTCGTAACGGTTACCGCCCGAGGCGACCGTACCGTCAACGAGGCGGACAGCTTTACTGTATACAAGGGCGGGATCGACAACAGTGGGCTGGATAGCGTTGACGAAGCCGGTCACCGCGGCGAGCATTTCAGCGCCCGAGCTCACGCAGTCACTGTTGTTCCAGCAGTTGTGGAACTCGTCGCGAACGCGAACGACGAAGCGCGAGTTGCCTACCGTGTCAGGGTCAAGATTGATCTTCGACTTCGCGGCTTCGTACGCCACATTGACGTCGGGGTCGGCGAAGTAGGGTTGTTGTGCCGTGGCCGACTCCGAGCTATGGCAGCGCTGGCAGTACGGCACGAGAATATCGTCGTACAGCCACTGCTCGAACAGTGCGGTGTCTTCCGGGAAGTTCCGGCTGTTGCTCGGATCGCGATCAGGCGGGGCCGTAAGCGATACCTGGCGACCGCCACCTGAGGTGGTGCCGAGCCAGTTCTCGATCCAGGTCGTCATGATCGTTCCGCAGGTGGCGGGATCGTCGACCCAGCAATTGTGACCCAGGGGCGGTGAGCTGACCTTGGTGACAAACTCCGACAACGAAGGCTGGGTTGCGTCGATATGGTCCACGGCCTCGTCGTAGGCCATGTTGACATCGTCCGAACGAACGAACGGCTTCTGACCGCCGGTCTCGCTGTGACAGTTGCCGCAGCGGTCTGGTGTCCGCGCCTTCGACCAGAATTCCTGCTGGAATCTCAGTACTTCGGCGTCGCGCGCGACGGGACCAGTATAAGGGTTGCTGCCGGTGTTGTTGTTGCCGTTTGGGGCGGCCGGGTTCAGTTCCGTTTGTGCGCCACCGCCGCAGGCTGCGAGTACAAGGCTCGCGAGCAGGGTGGCAATTCGTGATGCGTGATTCATCGTCATGTCTCCCTACTGGCCTTTGCAGTGATCCGCGGCGTCCGCGAATACCCGTTTCATCTGGAAACCGCTCGCAGCGAAACTGCCCATGATCTCGTCAACCCTGGTGTGATCCGCGGGTGACTCGGGTTCACGCAAGCAGACGGCCTGGAATACTTTCTTCACCTGGCAACTGGCAAATGCGTCACTGTTGGAAAGTTCGACGCCCAGTGACTTGGCGCCGTTGTCGTCGCCGTTACCCGGGCCGTTAAAGCCCAGGTAACGGTTCTGGCCTTCACGCCAGTAGTTGGTCCAGTGATCGTCCGGTGTGCGAAAGCCCTGCGGGAAATTGAGGTCGTTGTTGAAGTACTTCGGCTGCACAACGCCGGCGGTGTACTCGATCGATCCGGCCGCTTCGTCGTAGTTGTAGTACGCGAAGGCCTGGGCCATCGGGTCCATACCGGTATGGCAGCCCACACAGTTATTAAGGAACAGGCGGCTGTCGCCACCCGGGCTGCGGCTCACGTCCTGACGGATTCGATCCGGCGACAGGCGAGGGTCATGCAGCTGTTCCATGTCAGCGCAGAAGTGGTTCACCATCGTAAAGCGGAACATCGCGCGGTTGGTACCCGCGATGAAAAAGGCTTCCGCCGCTGCTCGAGACGTCATGACGCCGGCAGTCGCGGCCGGTGGCAGGTTGTTGATACTCGATTGCGTGGTCGGTTCCAGCACGGCTTTCAGGTCGTGATTGCCTGCCTCAAGCTGCTGGTAATGGTCGTTGTTGTTGCCGGCGGGTGCGGTAGCCACCGTGCCGGCACGGCCGATGTATTGCAGGTCAGCCGACAAAACGGTCCGGAAATCGACGTCGTCGCGAATCATGCCGATGACGGTTGCGACATAGTCGTTCAGCGGTACGAATACCGAGCGGTCGCGGTTCGTCCATGGCGCGGCGAAGTTCTTCAGCGTCACGTTATAGAAGCTGCTGTTCTCCATCGCGATGTAGGCGGCGCATCGTGCGCCCACCACGCCATACTGTGCGCATGCAGGATCGGAACTCGCGATCGCGTTCTCCATCTGCAACAAAACTGCATCGGTCGGCGGTACGCCGGCAATGCGCTCATGAATGCGCTTCGCCTGTTCCCTGGGACCTGCGTTCGCCGGCATCGACAATACTGTTAACAGTATTGCTGCCAGCGTGGCACGCAGGACTCCGCCGAGTCGGCCGTCCTTGTGTCCTGTCCACATGCTGTTTCTCATATCGTTTTGCTCGTCATTCGTTATTTACGCAAAGCGTGGCCGGAAGATGTTGCCAGAGCCCCTCGCCCCTCGCCGTGAAAGCATTCACAGTCCTTGGGAGATCCCCTGCGACACTGCGGCCGCAACAAAAAGCGGATCTGCAATCTTTAAAGCAAGTGCTGTGCCAGACTTGTGTCCAACCCGGAAATAAGGACATTTATCCTTTAAAAACAGCGCACTATAGGTCCGGTACAGGGGGCTGCTAAAAGACGCTTATGTAAGGTCACTGTCGGTACTTGGGCACAACGATTATGACCAGGGGGCATAAGCTCCTGATAAAGCAAGGCCTTAGACCTGTCGCCGAAGGGAGACACAGTGTCACCCCTGTGACACCGCAAACAGCCGTCAAGCAGTGCCTGCGCTCACGGTTCCATGTCGTGCTTTTGAGACATTACATCCACTTACGAGGGTCTCCTATAATCCGGCGTCGGGTTTGTGACTGCGTTAACGGTATACGGCGCGTGGCACAACGTACCCTGCCCAATCACTAGAGGTGAGCGCTATGACAAGGCTATCGCGGCAATTTGCGAAAGGAATCAACGGTACAGTGACCAGGACGGTCGCGTTGTCGCTGGCGTGCGTGGCTATTGCCGCTTGCAGCAAGGGTGACGGTGTCCAGATTGGCACCGGCCAGAATCCGGACCCCGTGGTGATCGATTTTCCGATTGCCTATATCAAATCTCCGCTTCCTGTCGACGACAATGGCGTGTTCGCGCAACAGGATCTGCGCGAACAGATTACCTTCGACTTCGGTGCGGATCTTTATTTTCGGGATAGGGCAGCCGTTGGCGCAGAGCCGATCAACATAACCGGCGATATTACGCAAGGCATGGGCGCTGTTCGCGATGTCGAGATCGACTACGACGGAAGCCGCCTGCTGTTCTCGATGCGTACGCCATTCGACCCGAATGTCGACGAAGACGACCAGGTGGCGACCTGGAACATTTGGCAGTACACGTTCGAAACGGCTGAGTTGATCCGGGTTATCCCGGACAACCTGACGTCGGAGATCGGGCACGACATCATGCCGAAGTACCTGCCTGACGGGCGCATCGTCTTCTCGTCGACGCGGCAGACACAGTCGCAAGCCCTGTTGCTCGATGAGAACAAGGGTGCGTTCCCGGCGATGGACGAGGATGAGAACGAATTCGCGTTCAACATCCATGTAATGAACGACGATGGTTCGGGACTGAAGCAGATCACCTTCAACCAGAGTCACGACCTGGACCCCTCCGTCATGGCCGATGGCAAGATCGTCTTCAGCCGCTGGGACCACAACATGTCCAACGACCAGGTCAACCTGTACCGGATGAACCCGGACGGTTCGGCCATTGAGTTGCTTTACGGTCAGTGGAGTCACGACACGGGAACCAACGGCGCGACGATTCAGTTCATGCAGCCGCGGCAAACCGAAGACGGCCTCATCATGGTCGTTGCGCGCCCATTCACCGATACCGATGGCGGTGGCAATCTTATTGTTATCGACACAGCGCAGTATGTTGAGAATACGCAGCCGACGAGGGACAACATAGGTGTCCTGACCGGCCCTGCGCAGGCAGATGCGACCGTCAACGACGTCGTCACAGAGCCGGGCCAGCCGTCTCCGGGCGGCCGCTACTACTCGGTTTTCCCGATCCAGGACGGTACGGGGCGCCTGATGGTCAGCTGGAGCCAGTGCCGGCTCATCGAAGGCCTCGCGGATGACGGGGACCCGAATACCGACGATTCCCGGATCGTGCCGTGTACCGCCGCGAACCTTGTCAGCGTTGTGGCCGGCAATCCCGCCGACCCGGTCGCACCGGCGCCTGGCGAATTCGTGGTTGCGCCCCCGCTGTACGGCGTCTGGATCTACGATCCGCGTGACCAGACGCAGCTGCCCATCGTCGCAGGCGAAGAGGGCTTCATGTTTACCGAGGTGGTTTCTGCGGATCCCCGCCCGGCGCCGGTGGTCATTCCTGACAACCTCAATTACTACTTGCAGGATCCGTCGTTGCCCGATTCCGGTGAAGCGGTTCTGAATATTCGCAATGTGTACGACTTCGACGGTGCCATACTCCCGGGCATCGATCCGTACGTGTTGGCCGACCCGGCCCGGTCGCTGGCCGCCGACCGGCCGGCGCGTTTCCTGCGTATCGAGAAAGCCGTCTCGTTGCCGGATGAAGACCTGCTCGATATCGATGACACGGCATTCGGGGTTACGACAAATTTCGGCATGAAGGAAATCGTGGGCTATGCGCCGATCGAGCCCGACGGTTCGGTCGTGGTCAAAGTACCGGCAAACGCAGCGCTCATGATCAGTGTGCTCGATGAGAACGGCATGAGCATCACCCAACGCCACGCGAACTGGATAGCAGTCCCGGAGGGCCAGGAGCTCAAGTGCAATGGCTGTCACGATGCGAACAGCGGCGTCTCGCACGGTCGCTACGATGCCTTTGAAAGCGCCTATGCCGGTGCGCCGACAGCCGGCGTCGCATTCAATCCGAATACGGATCCGCAGTGGTTTGTCGGTGAGGTCGGCGAAACGATGGCCGAGGTGCGCGCACGCATAACGTGCGCAGGGGACAATTGCTCATCCATCGAGCCGTCGATGAATCTCATTTATCGGGATGTCTGGAGCGCCAACCCGGTCGACATCAACGGCGTGCCTTTCAATCCCGATATCGATTACCGCTATACGGACCTGACCACGCCGCCGCCCACGTCGCCGGCCTGTCAATCGGACTGGCGCTGGAACTGCCGCAGCATCATCAACTACATCACGGTGATTCATCCGCTCTGGAGTCAGCCGCGCATCCAGATGGTTGACGATGACAACGACCCGGCGACACCCGACGTACCCTTGCTGGATGCGAACGGCAACCCGGTCAACGACAATTGCCTCAACTGCCATACACCGCTCGATGTTGTGAATAACGTTGCGCGGGTACCGGCCGGTCAACTCGAGCTGCAGGATGGCTTGTCGGTCGACGAGCCCGATCACTATCACGCCTATCGCGAGCTGTTACTTACTGATAACCTTCAGGTATTAGACGCCAATGGCACATTGGTGGATGCGACGCAGGTGATCGGTCAGGACGCAGACGGAAATGACATCCTGGCCCCGATCCCTACACCGCCGCCGGCGTCGGCTGGCAGCGCGAGGGCCTCGAGCGATTTCTTTGACCGTTTCAACGATCCTAACGATCTTCATTTCAATATTTTATCGCAGGCGGAACGACGCCTCATTGCGGAATGGTTGGATGTCGGAGCCCAGTACTACAACAATCCCTTCGACGCTCCAGCCAATTAAGGCCTTCATCGCCTATTGCCTGTGTGCCGTCGTACTGCAGAGTTTTCTGTCGGCACCGGCCTTCGCTGCCGATGAGCTTCGTTCTGTCGTGGTTGCCGACCCGTATCTCGAAATGCGCACGGGTCCCGGCAACGGCTATCCGGTCTTTCACGTGGTCGACCGAGGCGAGTCGGTGCAGATCGTCATGCAACGCACAAGCTGGTACCTGGTGCGCTCCGCTCGTGGCCAGGAAGGCTGGGTCGAGCGGGCCCAGATGGAGAAGACGCTGCAACCTGATGGGCAGCAGGTCAGTTTCGCCGCCGCGACACTTGAAGACTTCACCAATGCCAAGTGGGAGACAGGTGTGCTGGCCGGTGACTTCGGTGGCGCGAACATCGTTTCCCTGTACGGCAGCTATTCATTGAATCCTAACGTAGCCGTGGAGTTCTGGGGTTCGCAGATTCTGGGCAACTTTTCGAACGGCTGGATGGCGAGTTTCAATATAGTGCACGAGGCCTTTCCGGAGTGGCGTGTCTCGCCG
Source organism: Gammaproteobacteria bacterium (assembly GCA_029881015.1). Lineage (GTDB taxonomy): Bacteria > Pseudomonadota > Gammaproteobacteria > Steroidobacterales > Woeseiaceae > UBA1847. The sequence continues at coordinate 30,287 of JAOUNK010000003.1, forward strand.
TACTTCAAGCTCGGTGCCGGCGCAATCTACACCAAGCCCAAGTCAACGATCATCCTCGGAGAGGACCGCACGGACCAGATCGGTCATGTCGGTGCCGGGTTCCGGGTCTATACCGCGCGACGTTTCCTGTTGCGCGCCGAATACAACAGCTACGTGGTCTTCACGAGCCGTGATGAAAATGAGGAAATAGAAGAATGGAAAGTCGGTTTCGCGTTCTTTTTCTGATCGTTGCGATGATCAGCCTGTCGGGCTGCGCCGCGACGAAAAACCTGTTCGGTTTCGGCAACCGGGAGGCGCCGCCGCCTGCTGCTGAGGCACCGGGCCAGGTTATCGACCCCCAGGTCGAACGTCGTGAGATAAAGGAACCAAAGATCGATCGCGAGGACTTCGAGGTTGGTGCCTACGCGGGCATCATGAGTATCGAGGACTTCGGCAGCAACGTCGTTTACGGTGCGCGAATTGCCTACCACATTACCGACGGGTTTTTCATGGAAGCCACGGTAGGGCAGACGGAAGGGGGGCTGACCAGTTTCGAGGTTCTGTCCGGTGGCGCCCGCCTGATCACCGACAGCGAACGCACGATGACGTATTACAACCTGAGTGTGGGCTACAACATCCTGCCCGGCGAAGTCTTTCTCGGCGAGGGACGCGCCTTCAACACCAACCTGTATCTGATCGCGGGACTTGGCTCGACGACGTTCGCAGGCGATGACCGGTTTACGGTGAATGTGGGTGCCGGCTACCGCTTCCTGCTGACGGACTCGGTTGCACTGCATCTCGATTTCCGTGATCACCTGTTTGATATTGACCTTCTCGGTGAAGAGAAGACAGCTCACAATCTCGAAGGCCACCTTGGCGTTACGGTGTTCTTCTGAGGCAGGGGTCACACTCCGGGCGGGTTTCCTTGGGATAAGGTACTGATATGAAGAAAACAGTTTCACTCACAGGCAGACTGCTGTTGCCATTGCTCGCAATGGCGGCCCTGTCCGGTTGCAGCGGCATCGAGCCCTGGGTCAAGCCCTACGAGCGCGACAAGCTGGCCGATCCGATCATGGCGCTCGATGGTGATCCCGTATCAACCGCGTATATCCAGCATGTCTTTGAAGCACGTGAAGGTGCACGCGGCGGTGAAGGCGCCGCCGGCGGCGGCTGCGGCTGTAACTAGCGGATAGTATCGATGATCCGTCGCGGACTGACATTTGCAACACTGCTGTTGGCGTTCGGCGTCGTGCACGCGGGCGTTTTGCCCGACGATCGCGCCGATGTCCTGTACCACCTGTACGACGGTGGTGGTGTAACGATTGACGGCCCGTCCGTACTTGTCCGCAAGAAAGCGGGCAAGAGTCTTTCCTTCGTCGGCAACTACTACGTCGACATGGTCAGCTCGGCATCGATCGACGTAATCACGACGGCCAGCCCCTATACGGAAGAGCGCAAGCAGTGGTCGCTGGGTATGGATTACCTGCACGGCAATACGACGATGCGCGTCAACTATACAAGCAGTGTGGAGTCTGACTTCGATGGTGAAACCGTCAGCTTCTCGGTAAGCCAGGACATGTTCGGCGACCTGACGACGCTGACGCTGAGTTACGCGCTCGGCGACGATCTCGTGCGCATGTCGACGGATACGACGTTTGAAGAACCGCTGGACCGGCAGATCTACGGCGTGGGTATCACGCAGATTCTGACCAAGAATCTCATATCGTCGCTGAATGTAGAAACGGTCACGGAAGAGGGTTACCTGAATAATCCCTACCGTTCCGTGCGCTATTTCGATGCGGCAACAGGCGGCTACGACTTCGAGAGAGAGCTTTATCCCAATACGCGAACCAGCAATGCGGTCGGCCTGCGCATGAGATATTTCCTGCCGTACAGGGCGGCGGTGGAAGGCGAGTACCGCTTCTTTACCGACACCTGGGACATCGAAGGTCATACGGTGTCATTGTCTTACATACATCCGTGGAAGGACTTTACGTTTACCGGCAAGCTCCGCTACCACGACCAGACCGGCGCGCATTTCTACAGGGACCTGTTTCCCGGGCCCCAGGCAACCAATTTCCGTGGTCGGGACAAAGAGCTCAGCCCGCTGACGAGTTACACGTTCAAGCTGCAGGCCGCGTATGAGTTCCTGAACGATGACGGCAACGACACTTTCGGCTTTATCAAGCGAGCGAAAGTCACCGCATCGCTCAACATGCTGAGCGTCGACTACCACGATTTCTCGGACCTGACTGCACAGGAAGTCATCGGCAACGAGCCGCTCTATCAGCTGGACGCCAATATCTTCCAGTTCTACTTCTCGTTCTTCTACTAGCAGATGATACGATGTGCGGCATCCTGATACCGGATACCGCACATGCCCACTGCCATCATTGTTGTTCTGATTCTGATTGCCGTAGCCGGCGTCGTTCTCTACAACCGCCTCATTCGCAGTCGTAATCGCGTCGACACGTCGTGGAGCGACATCGACGTCCAGCTGCAACGTCGCCATGACCTGATTCCAAGACTCGTCGCCGCGGTCGACCAGTATGCGAAATACGAACGCGCAACGCTCGAAGCCGTGACGGCGTTGCGGGCCGAGGCCATGCAGCAGGCGAGCGTGCAGGCGCGCGGCCAGGTGGAAGAAAAGCTCAGCGCCGGCATCGAGCGGCTGATCGCGCTGGCCGAGAATTACCCCGACCTCAAGGCGAACGAAAACTTTCTCAGCCTGCAGAATGAACTCGTCGAGACTGAGGATTATCTGCAGTTTGCCCGCCGCTATTACAATGGCTCCGTTCGTGACTACAACACGATGACCGAAATGGTGCCAAGCAACATCGTTGCGAGCATCTTCGGTTTCGGACCGAAGGACTTTTTCCAGAAGTCCTCCGATGAGGCAGCCAACGTGCCGTTGGCGAAATTTGGGACCGTCGAATGAAGAAAACGATTGCACTTCTGCTGTTGTGTTTGCCGGTGGCGGCCATCGCCGACGAGCGCATCCTCAGCTTTCATAGCGACATCCGTGTCTTTACCGATGGCATGCTCGAAGTTACGGAGACGATAACGGTGCGCGCCGAGGGTCAACAGATTCGGCGCGGAATCTACCGTGATTTCCCCGTCGACTACGAAGATCGGCTGGGCAATCACTACAGGATCAAGCTCCAGCCCCAGGGCCTGTTGCGCAACGGGAAAGGCGAGTCTTTTCACTCTGTCCGCAGCAGGCGCGATGTTCGAACCTACTTCGGGCGCTCGAACTATTTCCTGGACGTCGGCGAGCATACCTACGTTTTTCGTTACCGCGTCAACCGTATGCTGGGCTTCTTCGACGAGCACGACGAACTGTACTGGAACGTGACGGGGAACACATGGGCCTTTCCGATCGACAAGGCGACGGCAACCGTGCGACTGGAATTCGACGCGCCACGGGATCAACTCATGGTCGATGGCTACACCGGTCGTATGGGGTCCAGAGCACAGGACTACGGTCGATTCCTCGACGATGACGGCAATGTACATTTCCAGGCGAACAACCCGCTCCCGGCCGCGCACGGTCTGACTATCGTCGTGGGCTGGCCGAAGGGGCTGGTCGATGAGCCGACGATGGGCGACCGTATCGGCTGGATGCTGAAGGACAACAGCAACCTGCTCGCCGCGGTCATCGGTCTCCTGCTGCTGTTCCTGTACTACGTGCCGCTCTGGCTGAAATACGGAAAAGACCCTGCGGAAGGCGTCATCGTAACGCGCTATGAACCGCCGAAAGGTTTTTCCCCGGCATCGTTGCGATACATCCACCAGATGTACTATGACGACAAGGTGATGACCGCCGCGATTGTGAACCTGGCCGTCAAGGGGTATCTCGAGATCAAGAAAAAGGGCTCGACACACTCGCTCAGGAAGCTCAAGACCGAGACGCTCAAGCCCGCGATGGCGCCCGGAGAGAAGGAGCTGTTCACTGCGATTTTCGCGCAGGGCGACGTCGTTACGCTCAAGAATTCGAACCATGAAGTCCTTGGCAAGGCACGGGCCGAGCACAACGAGTCGCTAGGAAAGGACTACAAGGATCACTACTTCAAGACCAACTACCTGATGAGTCTCCCCGGCGTCTTCATCGTCATAGCGACAACGATCATCAGCCTGAATGTCGGGAACGGGCCGACGGCCTTTGTCATTGCGACGATCGTCCTGTCCATCCTGACCCTGGTGTTCTTCGCTATCATCATGAAGCGACCGACGATGCGCGGCCGCGAGTTGCTGGACGAGATGCTCGGTTTCAAGGACTTTCTCGAAATCGCGGAGAAGGATGAGTTGAACCTGCGCAACCCGCCGCAGAAAACGCCGGAGCTGTTCGAGTCCATGCTGCCGTATGCGCTCGCGCTGGGTGTGGAGCAACAGTGGTCGGAGCGCTTCGCGGATGTCCTGGCCGCGATTCGCGGTCCGGACGGCGCGGCCTATAGACCGTCCTGGTACGACGGGCGCTGGAATACATCCAATCTGTCGAAGGCAACCAGCGGTCTGTCGAGTGGCCTGAGCTCTGCTGTGAGTTCATCCGTCTCGCCGCCGGGCTCGTCCTCGGGTGGCGGAGGCGGCGGGTCGTCCGGCGGAGGCGGCGGTGGCGGTGGCGGGGGAGGCTGGTGATACGCCGTTTTGGATTGCCGTATCGTCGGCGTCGGAGATTAGCGATGCTGAAGTCCTGATGACGATCTTCGATGGTCGGACGGTCTACGAGTCAGCCAATTAAAGTATGATGGCGTGATGCAAAATCTGACACTTGTCCAGTCGGTCCTGTTGTTTGCAGTTCCGGCAATCTTCGCAATCACGGTCCACGAGGCCGCTCACGGCTTTGCGGCGCGGCATTTTGGCGATCGCACGGCCGAGGTCCTCGGGCGCCTGACGCTGAATCCGCTCAAGCACATAGACCCAATCGGTACCGTACTCGTGCCGCTGGGCCTGCTCGTCATGTCGAAGACAACCGGCGCTCCGCTCGTCCTGTTCGGCTGGGCCAAGCCAGTACCGGTCGGCACGCGCAACCTGCGTAACCCGCAACGTGACATGGCGATCGTCGCGGCTGCCGGCCCGGCGTCCAACCTGGCAATGGCCGCCGGGTGGACGGCGATTCTCGCGGCGGCGAGCGCATTCGGCGGCACACTGCAGACGGCGGAATTACTTGCCTATATGGCGTATTTCGGCATCTTCTTCAATGTCATTCTCGCCGTCTTCAACATGATGCCGATCCCGCCGCTGGATGGCGGGCGTGTCGTCAGTGGATTGCTGCCGCCGCGTGCCGCCATGAGTTTCGATCGCATCGAGCCCTTCGGCATGATGATCATCATCGCACTGCTCGTGTCAGGAGTGTTGTGGCAGATCGTCGGGCCTGTCGTGGGCGTGGTGCTGGGCTTCTTTCTTGCGTTAGTGGGTATGTAATCAGCCTCGTCGCGCTCGCCGGTCTTCCTGCCTGGCGAGGCTGCGCCGCCCGAAATGCAACGTATTGTGCTCTCAGTGCATCTAATATCTAAATTCGACTGGGGAAAAAAATGACGATCAAACGCAGAGAATTTCTTGGCCACATGGCTGTCGGGAGCGCGATTCTGACGATGCCGGCTTTCCTGCAGGGTTGTGGCGTTCAGTCTGCAACGGCAGTACGCAGCGCGACACCGGAAAACCCGTTCATGTCATGGTTTGGCGTGGATCAGGCCACGGCCTCGAGGGTCATGTCCGAGCTGACGGCGCGTGGCGCCGACGCGGCCGACCTCTACTTCCAGCACACGCGCTCCAACACCCTCACCCTGGAAGACGGCATTGTCAGTGCCGCAAACTCCAGCATCGACCAGGGTGTCGGCTTGCGCGTCGTTGTCGGCGAACAGACCGGCTACGCGTTCACGGAAGACCTCACCCTGCCGTCCATGCTGGCCGCCGCGCGCACCGCGTCGGCGATAGCGTCCGGCAGTGGCGAAGTCGCCCCGCAGTCTTTCGATGCGCTCGGGGCGGGCAAGCTTTACCAGACGAGCGTGCCCTGGAGTGACGTCGGCATAGATCAGAAGCTGCCGGTCCTCAAGTTCGTGGAGGAGAAGGCAAGGTCCATGGACCCGTCTGTCGACAAGGTCGCCGTGTACTGGGCCGATAGCGACGAACGGGTCATGATGGCGACGCTCGGCGGGAAACTTGTCACGGATCACCGGCCCATGACGCGGGTTACCGTGGTCGTGACGGCGAAGAAAGGCGATGAAGTTCAGACCGGTTACTCGAATATCGCCGCGCGAGAAGAGTTCGCCTGGTACACCGAGGAGCGCCTGACCACGATGGCGAGAGAAGCTGTCGATCGCACCATGATCCAGTTCGAAGCGCGCCGTCCACCGGCGGGCGAAATGCCTGTCATCCTTGCCGCCGGCGCCAGCGGCATCCTGCTGCACGAGGCCATCGGCCATGGTATGGAAGCCGACTTCAATCGCAAGGGAACGAGCATCTACTCCGACATGATCGGCAAGAAGGTCGCGGAGCCGTTCGTGACAGTCGTCGACCAGGCAACGATCCCGCGTGAGCGCGGTGCGCTGAACTACGACGACGAAGGCAACAAGGCGGGTCGCACCGTCATGGTCGAGAACGGTATTCTCAAGTCATACCTGCATGACGAGATCAGTGCGAAACAATACGGGCTGAAACCGACAGGTTCCGGCCGTCGAGAGTCGTACAAGTTTGCGCCGATGCCGCGCATGAGCTGCACGTTCATGGAGGACGGTCCGCACACCAGGGATGAGATCGTCGCTGCGGTCGA
>JAOUNK010000087.1 GCA_029881015.1 Gammaproteobacteria bacterium
TTAGATTTAAAGGCAGAAAAGCCCCGGTCCGCCGGGGCTTTTTTTTCACCTACAATTGACGAGCCTGAGTTGGGGAACAGGAAGACCATGAGCAACAAGCACAAAGGCTTCACGTTGATTGAACTGATGATTGTCGTTGCCATCATCGGCATTCTCGCATCGCTCGCCATTTCGGCCTACCAGACCTTCACCGTGCGTGCCCAGGTTGCCGAGGGCATCAACATGGCGGCGGGCGCCAAGGCCCCGGTCGTCGACGCCTACAACATGGATGGCGAACCGCCGGCGGGCCGCACCGAGGCCGGAATGTCCGTCCTGCCCACCGACTCGCAGGGCAAGTACGTCAGCCAGGTCAACGTCGTGAACGGTCGTGTCGACGTAACCTTTGGCCGCGACGCACACGCCGAGATATTCGGCCAGACCGTGTCGTTTACACCCTACCTGTCTACGGGTGGCAGTATCATCTGGCGCTGCGGCGCCGCGCCCGCACCGGGCGGAGGAGCAACCGAGATGAACGGCAACGGCGTTGTCAGCGCTCACCAGGCCCCGACAGTCGCGAACCGCTACCTGCCGTCGAGCTGCCGCCCTTAGGCCCGTTCAGGCCCGTCCTGGGGTCTTCTGATCGCCAAAATCGCCTAATATCGGCGTTTTACTTAATCAAATTCGATAACTGTGAACAGCAGCACAAAATCCAGTTGAATCGGTAACTTGGATCAGTGAGACTGTAACGCTCGTAGACGTGACAGTTTGAGATTTCATGGCAGCAACAGCATCACAATCCAACCTCGCGGGCCTGCCAAGGCGGCTGGTGCAGGATGGTATTGTTTCTGAAGAACAGCTTCAGGAAGCAAGCGAGGCTGCCAAGAAAGAACGCATCCCGCTCATCGCCTACCTTGTGGGTGAGGAACTGGCCAATGCGCGCGCCATCGCCGTCGCCGCCTCGCACGAATTCGGCGTACCTCTCCTCGATCTCGAGGCCGTGGATATCGATCTCGATGTCATCCGGGCGGTCGACCAGAAACTGATCACCAAGCACCGCGTCCTGCCGCTCGTGAAGCGGGGCAAGCGCCTGTTCCTTGGCATTGCCGACCCGACGAACCTCCAGGCCATCGATGACATCAAGTTTGCGACCACGCTGAGCATCGACCCGGTCGTTGTCGAGCAGGACAAACTCGAGGAGCGCATCAATAAGGCCATCGAGGCCGTCGACACCAGCATGAGCGGTCTCGAGGACGACGATTTCGATCTCGAGAACCTCGATGTCGGTGGCGAACAGGAGCGCGACGACGATATTCAGAAGGACGATATCGAAGACGCACCGGTCGTGCGCTTCGTCAACAAGGTGCTGCTCGACGCCATCAAGCGCGGCGCGTCCGATATTCACTTCGAGCCGTATGAGAAGATTTTCCGCGTACGTACCCGCCTCGACGGCGTGCTCAGCGAAGTTGCGCAGCCGCCGGTCGTGCTGGCAAACAAGGTCTGCGCCCGACTGAAGGTCATGTCCCGCATGGACATCGCCGAGCGCCGCGTCCCGCAGGACGGCCGAATCAAGATGCGGCTCAGCAAGAACCGTGCAATCGACTTTCGTGTGAACACGTGCCCGACGCTGTTCGGTGAGAAGATCGTGCTGCGTATCCTCGACCCATCGAGTGCGAAACTCGGCATCGAAATGCTGGGCTACGAGGACCAACAGCGCGAGCTCTACGAAAAGCACCTCGCCAAGCCCTACGGCATGATTCTCGTCACGGGCCCGACGGGCTCCGGTAAGACGGTTTCGCTGTACACGGGCCTCAACATTCTGAACACCGTCGACCGCAACATCTCGACGGCCGAAGACCCCGCGGAAATCAACCTCCCGGGCATCAACCAGGTCAACGTGAACCCGAAGGTGGGCCTGACCTTTGCCTCCGCCCTGAAAGCGTTCCTGCGCCAGGATCCGGACGTAATCATGGTGGGTGAGATTCGTGACCTCGAAACGGCTGAAATCGCCATCAAGGCGGCCCAGACGGGCCACCTGGTCTTGTCGACGCTGCATACGAACGACGCACCCAAGACGCTGACGCGTATGGTCGATATGGGCGTCAAGCCCTACGCTATCGCGACCTCCGTAAGCCTCATCATCGCGCAGCGCCTGGCCCGCCGCCTCTGCAATAACTGCAAGGAAATCAAGAATATCCCGCGCGAGGCGCTCGAAAAGGAAGGTTTTTCGGCCGAGGAACTCGACGCGGGCATCACCATTTACGGCCCGAAAGACAAGGGCTGCAAGCAATGCAATAACGGCTACAAAGGCCGACTGGGTATTTTCCAGGTCATGGAAGTATCCGAAATTATGGGCCGCATCATCATGGAAGGTGGTAACGCGATGCAGATCGCGGAGCAGGCGGCACAAGAGGGGGTTATCGATTTGCGACAAGCCGGATTGAACAAAGTCAAGGACGGGGTTACCAGCCTTGAAGAGGTCAACCGGGTTACAATTGAGTAGTTAAATCAGGTAATTACCGAATAGTGGACTTGAACAATGGCTAATGCAGTAGTTGCAGAAAACACGCCGTTCCTGTGGGAAGGAACAGACAGGAACGGCAAGAAAATCAAGGGCAAGAGCCTCGCCAACGACGAGGCATCGGTACGCGCCGACCTGCGGCGCCAGGGCGTCGTGCCGACGCGCATTCGCAAGCAACGCAAGAGTATGTTCTCGGGTGGTGGCAAGATCACGACCGCCGATATCGCCCTCTTCAGTCGCCAGCTGGCCACGATGCTGGCGGCGGGCATTCCCCTCGTACAGTCCTTCGAGATCGTGGGCAATGGCCACGAGAACGCCGCCATGCAGAAGCTCATTCTCGCGATCAAGGCCGATGTCGAAGGTGGTTCTGCCCTCGCCGAAGCGCTGGCGAAGCACCCGCTGTATTTTGACGATCTGTTTGTGAACCTCGTCGAGGCCGGCGAGCAGGCCGGTGCCCTCGAGTCGTTGCTGGACAAGGTCGCGACCTACAAGGAAAAGACCGAGGCGATCAAGAAGAAGATCAAGAAAGCCCTGACCTACCCGGCCGCCGTACTCGTCGTGGCTTTCGTCGTGACGACGGTTCTCCTGATCTTCGTCATCCCGTCTTTCGAGGACCTGTTCAAGGGCTTCGGTGCCGACTTGCCCGCATTCACACGCATGGTCATCGACCTGTCGGCGTTTGTTCGAACCCAGGGCGTTTTCCTGGGTATCGGCATTGGTGGCGCGATTGGCGCGTTCCTGTATTTCAAGAAGCGTTCGCGCAAGTTCAGGCACTATCTCGACCGCCTGATGCTCAAGATGCCGATTATTGGCCCGATCCTCCAGAAGGCCGCGATTGCGCGCTATGCGCGTACGCTGTCAACGATGTTTGCAGCGGGCGTACCGCTCGTCGAAGCCATGGAATCGGTTGCCGGCGCAACGGGTAACATCGTCTACGAGCAAGCGGTCCTGACGATGCGCGATGAAGTGGCAACCGGCCAGCGGCTGCAGGTCGCGATGGAAAACACCGACCTGTTCCCGAACATGGTGATCCAGATGATCGCCGTCGGCGAGGAGTCCGGTTCGCTCGACGAGATGTCCGCCAAAGTGGCCGATTTCTTCGAAGAAGACGTCGACAATGCCGTGGACAACCTCTCCAGCCTGCTCGAGCCCATGATCATGGCGATCCTGGGCGTGCTCGTTGGTGGCCTCGTCGTCGCCATGTACCTCCCGATCTTCAAGCTGGGCGCGGTCGTCTAAGCCGTCTCAGGATTGATACAATGCGGCGTTCGGAGGACACTCCGAGCGCCGTTTTCATTTACGCCTGCGGCTCTGCCGACGGAGTTTTCTGATGCTCGAATTGTTCACGGAATCAGCGCCGATGTTTATCGCCGTCGTCTTTGCGATCTGTCTCGTTGTCGGCAGCTTCCTCAATGTCGTCATCTACCGCCTGCCCGTCATGATGGAGCGGGAGTGGCGCGCGCAGTGCGAGGAGATGGCGAAGTCGCCGACGGTCAGCGAGGTTCCCGAGGAACGCTTCGACCTCGTGGTACCCCGTTCGCGCTGCCCCGCCTGCGGCACAACGATCAAGGCCTGGCAAAATATCCCGGTCGTCAGCTACCTGCTGCTCGGCGGCAAGTGCGCCAAGTGCAAGGCGTCGATCTCGGCGCGCTACCCGGTTGTCGAAATGATGACCGGCGTCCTCGCCGCACTGTGTGCCTGGCGCTTCGGGGCAGGTCCTGAGGCGATCATGGCCATCGTCATGACCCTCGCACTGGTGCCCGTCGCGATGATCGACGCCGACACGCAGCTCATCCCCGATTCGATCGTCCTGCCCCTGATGTGGGTCGGTCTTGCGATGAGCCTGTACCACCCCGTGGCGGGTGCGCAGACCCTGTTCATTGGGCCAAAAGACGCCATCATTGGCGCCATGGCCGGCTACCTCAGCCTCTGGAGCATCTACTGGCTGTTCAAGCTCGTGACCGGCAAAGAGGGAATGGGCTACGGCGACTTCAAGCTGCTGGCTGCACTCGGTGCCTGGCTGGGCTGGCAGCAACTGCCGATGATCATCCTCATGTCCGCCGTTGTCGGTGCCGTCGTCGGCATCACCATGGTCGTGCTCACGAAGCACGAGCGCAGCGTGCCGATCCCCTTTGGCCCCTACCTGGCCGCGGCCGGCTGGATCTCCATGCTCTGGGGCGACACGATCAAGACCCTGTACCTTGATACGATGCTCTGAGTGGCACGCCCGACCGAAACACCGCCATTGCGTATCGGACTGACCGGCGGCATTGCCAGCGGCAAGTCCGTTGTGGCCGACATGTTCGCAGAACTCGGCGCTGCGGTGATCGACACCGACGTGATCGCGCGCGAGGTCGTGGCGCCGGGACAACCCGCGCTCGACGAGATCCGCCAGCGCTTCGGCGACGCTATGATCGATGCCTCCGGCAACCTGGACCGCGGCGCCATGCGCAGGGCCATCTTCGCCGATGACAAGGCCCGGCTTGACCTTGAAGCCATTCTGCATCCGAGAATCGGTGCCGAGACGCGCCGGCAGGCCGAGGCTGCCACCGGCACATACCAGCTCATTGTTGTGCCACTCCTGCTCAGCTCACCGCTGCTCGAGTTTGTCGACCGTGTACTGGTCGTCGATTGCGAGGAAGATACCCAGGTCAGGCGATTGCTCGAGCGCGATGCGGAAACGGTGGAACAGGCCGAGCGCATCCTTGCCGCCCAGGCGAGCCGCGAGGACCGCCTGGCCATCGCCGACGACGTGATCAACAACGATCACAGTCTCGATCATGTGCGCAACCAGGTCATTGACCTGGATCGCAAGTACCGCAAGCTTACTCGGCGCCGCCCTGGATCTCGGCAGTTACGATAGCGCGAAACTCGCGGATATCTTTCTCCGTCACCTTGAGACCCAGGCGAACGCCGCGGGACTCGATGTCCAGGAACTCGAGCGCACGCTCGGAGAGCAGCAGCGCTTCGTCGAGAAAGCCCGCTGTCGCCATCATCGCCGCCATCGTCATCGCCGAACCGGAGTCCGGCTTTGCGTCGAGCGATTCGAGGAACCGGGCCATGGCGGCATCGCGGTCGCCAGCCAGCATGTCGACAGTGCCGGACAGGTACTTGATGTGCGACAGCTCCAGCGAGCCGTGTTCGGAGTTGGCCGGGTTGCGCAGCATGTTCGCGAACAGCGGCCGCAGTTGCTCAACCGTCATGCCCGGGCAGCGCTCCTCGGAAAGGGCCTGCGTCAGGCCCGTGTAGTGCTGCAGGTATCGCGGATCGTAGGGCCGGCGGGACAGTGCCGTTACTGTCGAGTCAAGCTCGTGTGGCTGCAGTACGCGAAGGTTACAGCGAATGATCAGGCGATTGATCAACAGGAGTGGATCGTCGGTCGGGATCGTCTCGATGGCCCGATCCAGTACAACCAGCGATTGCTCATGCCGGCCTGCGTTGAACAGGTTGATTGCGAGTTCGGTCTGCGCCCTTGCTGACGTCGGAGCCTTTTGCGCCGATGCCGCTACCATGCCCTCGTAGCTCGACCAGACCGTCGACGAATACCGGGTAAACCCGGCCAGGGCCAGGAGTAATGCCGCAGCCACGAGCGTCCCCATTTGCCGGCTGAGCTGGTCACGCGCCAATACGATCAGCGGCAGAAACAGGAATCCGGTCGCCATGTAGTTGCGATGTTCGAAATAGAGCTCCAGGTTCAGCGTCGTCGATTCGAGAAGGTGGTTCGCATAAAAGAACAGGATCGCGAACGCGAGCAACGGCAGTTGCCGCCGCTTTACGACCGCGAGGACGATCAGCCCGATGTGGAACAGCGCGCCGACGGCTGTCGACACTGGCGCGAACAGGCCAGTGGACTTCAACACGTGGTCCTGGTAAACGCCGGTTGTATAGAGCTTGGGAAGGAACCAGTGTTGCAGGTAGTCGGCGACCACGCGTGGCTGCGTCAGCAGGCGTTCGTAGAGACTGAAATTACGCGACCCATGGGTTTCGAGAAAATCGACACTGAAGAACCGATAACCCAGGTAGCCGACGACCAGGATCGCCGGAACACCGAGGAACGCGCTCGACCAGCGCCGGTCGAGCGCGGGCAGGCGACTACCCCGGCTCGCACATACCGTGCCTTCCACTACAAGGATGAGCAACGGCAGCAGCACGCCGTTTTCTTTTGACAACGTCGCAAGCACGGTAAACAGGCCCAGGGACAGCGTCATGACCAGGTAGGCCTTCGTTCGGTTCGTCCCGAGCAAGGAACGACCGTAGAGATACAGGACCAGGCCGCTCACCGAGAACAGCATGGCCAGTAACGCCATGCGTTGCACAGCGTAGAGCGTTGTTGAAACGAGGAAAGGATGCAACATCCAGGCCCCGGCCGACACCAGCGCAATGCGCGCGGCGCTCCTGGATTCAACGTCCAGCAGCCTGAGAATCTGCCGCGTCAGCAAACCCAGCAGGGCACCGTTCGCGAGATGAATGACAAGATTCGTGCGTTTGAACGGCCACGGATCGGTCGGCCAGTTGTTGGCGTCGATCAGGAAACTGAGCAGGGCCAAGGGCCGACCGGTCGGCCCGGCCGTACCGCCAAAGACAAATGCCTTGAAGGTATCCCAGTCGGTGACCCCACCCTGGTTGCCCAGCGCACCCAGCGAAGTGAGATCGTCCAGTACAAAGGGTCCCTTCAGTCCGGGCCAGTAGGCGAGGACGGCGGCCAGGAAGACCATGCCCCACGCAATGCTCGTCGCCGAGAAACGTGGGTCACGCCGCTTCTCCATTTCCGTACTACCCATGATCACCGGTATCCCTTTGATATTATTGACCGTCATTCTAGCCCGCGCGTCGTGCGTTTCGATACAACCGGGTTCACACAGGTGTCATCGCGCTATTTGCCACTGCCCCCCTCCGTGACGCAGAATAGTGCAATGGCAAAACCGGCCAGCGATATCACCCCGCAAGCGGCAGCTGCCGTCATGCACTATGAGCAGCCGCTATCTGAGCGTATGCGTACGTTCCTGCGCCTCGAATTCCTGTACCAGCAAATGCTTTACAACGGCGAGAGGGAAGCTGACTGGGCTACACGGGCAACCATCGCTACGCTTCTTGAAATCCTGGCCATCTTGTCGCGTGGCGATGTCCGCAGTGACCTCCACAAGGAGCTGGATCACCAGCTCGGCATCCTGGAACGATTTCAGAGCCAGCCGGGTGTCGACAGCGGTCGTCTCGATTCGCTGATTCACAACCTGGCGGCGAGTCGCGCCGAGCTCAGCCGCATCGGGACGGCGTTCCTGAACCCCCTGAAAGACTGCGACTTCCTGAACGCCATCAAGCACCGCAGTGCCATTCCCGGCGGCACCTGCGAGTTCGACCTGCCCGAGTACAGCCATTGGCTGAGACAGTCCTATGAGCGCAGGCAGGAAGACATGGACAAATGGCTGGGCGCGATCCGCCCGGTTTGCGATGCTGCCACTGAACTGCTGTGGCTGATCCGCGAAAGCGCTGAGCCCACGGAGAGAATGGCGGTCAACGGCATGTACCAGCACAGCATGCAGAAAGACGGCAATTGCCGCCTGCTGCGCGTCAGCCTGCAAGGCAATGGCGCCTTGTTCCCCGAAATCAGCGGCAGCCAGCACCGCTTTACGATTCGTTTCCTCGAGTGGTCAACGATTGACAGGCGTGCGGTCCAGACCGGCCACGACGTCGCCTTCCGGCTGTCAATTTGCTAGTGATTCTGCCGTAGGGCTTCTACGACCGGAACATCCGCGGGCAGCAATTCGTCGGCATCCAGATTCTCCCGCGGCACCCAGCGCAATGCCTGGCCCTCACGACCGACGGGATCGCTGTTCCATTCACTCACCAGAAAGAACTCGATGGTGACGATTCGATCGTCGTACTCGTGGCGCAGATTCATGAACGGGGCACAGACGGTCACTTCGATACCCAGTTCCTCGGCGAGCTCCCGTGACAATGCTTCTGTCGAGGTCTCCCCGGACGCGATCTTGCCACCGGGAAACTCCCACATGCCATTGAAGTCGCCGCCGCCGATCCGCTCCGCGATAAGCACCCGACCGACCGAATCACAGAGAATACCCGCGGCGACATTGAAGTAATTCATGAATGAGTGCGAATCAGCTCAGCCTGCCGTGGCACTGCTTGAACTTCTTGCCTGACCCGCAGGGACAGAGCTCGTTGCGACCGACCTTGCGGCCGTCGCGGACAAACGGTGTCGGTGCTGCCGCGGGCGCCTGTTGTTCGCCGCCGGACCGGCCGCCACCCAGCGCCGACGCCTCGGCGTGCTGGAACTTCATGGCCTGGTCTCTCTTGCGGCGCCTTTCGAGTTCGGACAGGTCTTCCTCGCCCTGGATACGGACACGCGACAGGATGCTGATCGAATCGTGCTTCACCTGCTCGATCATCTCGCCGAACATCGCGAATGCCTCGCGCTTGTACTCCTGCTTGGGATTCTTTTGCGCGTAGGAGCGCAGCCCGATGCCCTGGCGCAAATGGTCCATGGCCGCGAGATGCTCTTTCCAGTGAAAATCGAGTTGTCGCAGCATGATCTGCTTTTCGACACCGCGCATCAGCTCCACACCGATCTCGGCAGCCTTCTTCTCGTAGGCCTTCTGCGCCTCCGCAACGCAACGCTCGCTGATTTGCTCGGCCGTCAGTGTGCTGTCCTCCCGGACCCAGCGTGCCACGTCCGCGCGAACGCCAAACTCGGCCTCGAGCGCGTTGCTCAGGCCCTCGGCGTCCCACATCTCCTCGAGGCTGCCCGACGGGATGTGCTGCATCGCCGTGCCTTCGATAACCTCGTCCCGGATCGCTGCGATCGAGTCCTCGATCTCCGCGGCTTCCATCAGGTCGTTTCGCATCACGTAGACGACCTTGCGCTGGTCGTTGGCGACATCGTCGTATTCGAGCAGGTTCTTGCGAATATCGAAGTTGTGCGCCTCAACCTTGCGCTGGGCGCGCTCGATCTGGCGCGTGAGCAAGCGGCTCTCAATCGCCTCGCCTTCGCGCATGCCGGCGCGGGACAGGAGGTTCTTGGTGCGCTCGGGATCGCCGAAGATCCGCATGAGCGTGTCTTCCATCGACAGGTAGAACCGCGATGAACCCGGGTCACCCTGGCGTCCGGAACGGCCCCTCAACTGGTTGTCGATGCGCCGGGACTCGTGGCGTTCGGTACCGATGATATGCAAACCGCCAGCCTCGAGCACCTGGTTGTGAAGCCCCTGCCATTCTTCTCGTATGGCCGTTTCGTCCGCGCCTTCACCGGCCCGTGCCAGTGCGGCATCCAGGCTGCCACCGAGCACGATATCGGTACCGCGACCGGCCATGTTCGTGGCAATCGTAATCGCGCCCGGCCGCCCTGCGTTCTGCACGATGAGTGCTTCGCGCTCGTGCTGCTTGGCATTCAGGACTTCGTGCTTGATCTTTTCCTTGCTGAGGATCTTCGACAACAGCTCTGATGCCTCGATCGAGGTCGTACCGACCAGCACCGGCTGGCCACGCTCGCTGCAGTCGAGGATGTCTTCGACGATCGCCTCGAACTTGTCTTTCTCGGTGAGATAGACGAGGTCCGGCTGGTCGTCACGAATCATTGGCTGGTTTGTCGGGATAACGACGACCTCGAGTCCGTAGATCGACTGGAACTCGAAGGCCTCGGTATCGGCCGTACCCGTCATACCGGACAGGTTGTTGTACAGGCGGAAGTAGTTCTGGAAGGTAATCGACGCGACGGTCTGGTTCTCCTGGCGAATCGAAACACCTTCTTTCGCCTCCACGGCCTGGTGCAGGCCGTCGCCCCAGCGTCGACCCGGCA
>JAOUNK010000088.1 GCA_029881015.1 Gammaproteobacteria bacterium
TACGCAGACCAGCTGGTCGCCGATGGCTTCGTGCAACAGCGCTGCTACGACCGACGAATCGACACCACCTGAAAGCCCCAGGAGCACCTTCCCGTCGCCGACCTGCTCACGGACCTGCTCGATCGCGTCCGCGACGATGTTGCCCGGCGTCCAGTCGCCCGAACAGCCACAAATCTCGCGGACGAAACGGTGCAGGATTTCCATGCCCTGCAACGTATGGGTGACTTCCGGGTGGAACTGGACACCAAAGAAGTTCCGTTCGACATCCTCCATCGCGGCCAGCGGCGAATTCACACTCGACGCAGTGGCAACGAATCCCGGCGGAAGCGCTTCAACCCGATCCCCGTGGCTCATCCAGACCTTCAGCATCGCGTGGCTCGCCTCGTCCGACAGGCTGTGCAACAGGCGACACTCGGTTGGCTCTATCTCGGCATAGCCGAATTCCCGATGCGATGACGCTTCGACCTTGCCGCCGAGTTGGGCGGCCATGGTTTGCATGCCGTAGCAGATGCCGAGCACCGGAACGCCGAGCTCGAATACGAGCTGAGGCGCACGCGGCGGGTCGTCGAGGTTCACCGACTCCGGTCCGCCCGAGAGAATGATGCCGCTCGGGCCGAACTCGCGAATCTCGTCGTCGGACATGTCCCAGGGATGAATCTCCGAGTAAACGCCGACTTCGCGAACCCGGCGGGCAATGAGCTGTGTGTATTGGCTGCCGAAATCGAGGATCAGCAGCTTATGGGCATGAATATCGACAGACATCAGTTTTTCGAGCGGTAGTTGGGAGCTTCTTTGGTGATCGTTACATCGTGCACGTGGCTTTCGACCACGCCCGCACCGGTCATGCGGACGAATTGCGGCTTGACGCGCATCTCATCGATGCTCGCACAGCCGGTGTAACCCATCGCGGCACGCACGCCGCCGATCAGCTGGTGCACGATTGCAACCATGCCGCCCTTGTAGGCGACGCGTCCCTCAATACCTTCCGGAACCAGTTTCTCCAGCTCCTCGGTTGCATCCTGGAAGTAGCGATCCGACGATCCCTGCTTTTGCCCCATCGCCCCGACAGAGCCCATGCCTCGATACGCCTTGTATGACCGGCCCTGGTAGAGCTCCACCTCACCCGGCGATTCCTCGGTGCCCGCAAACAGGCCACCGATCATGACGCAGTGCGCGCCGGCGGCTATGGCTTTGGCGATGTCACCAGAGTAGCGAATCCCGCCATCCGCGATGAGTGGCACGCCTCTCCTGGCCAGCGCCTCGGCAACTTCCGCGACCGCCGAGATCTGCGGCACGCCGACGCCGGCGACAACGCGGGTCGTACAAATGGAGCCAGGGCCGATGCCCACCTTGACGCCGTCCGCACCACAATCGGCCAACGCCTCGGCGGCGGCGGCAGTTGCGATGTTGCCGCCAACGACCTGCACATCCGGGTATTGGTTCTTCACCGCCCGCACGCGATCCAGAACGCCCTTCGAATGACCGTGGGCGGTATCGACCACGATGACGTCAACACCGGCGCTGACCAGGGCGTCAACCCGGTCTGACGTATCGCCACCCGTGCCCACGGCCGCGCCGACCCGTAACGCGCCGCTACTGTCCTTGCACGCGCGCGGGAAGTCCTTGGCTTTCTGAAAATCCTTGGCAGTGATCATGCCCAGCAGCTTGTAGTCGTCGCCGACGACCAGCACTTTCTCGATGCGATGTTTGTGTAACAGGCCGAGGACTTCTTCGTCGTCCGCCCCGTCGCGAACCGTTACCAGCCTGTCCTGCGGCGTCATGACTTTCGACACGGGCGCATCGAGGCGTGTCTCGAAACGCAGGTCCCGGTGCGTCACGATGCCGACTGTTTGATCGCCGTCGACAACCGGGACACCGGAGATGCCCATTGAGCGCGTCAGCTCGATGACTTCGCGGATGGTCATGTCCGACGTGACGGTAATCGGCTTGCGCACCATGCCTGACTCGAACTTCTTGACCGTCAGGACCTCGCGTGCCTGCTGCTCGATGGTCATGTTCTTGTGAACGACGCCGAGCCCGCCCTCCTGTGCCAGCGCAATCGCCAGCCGGGATTCGGTGACAGTATCCATGGCTGCCGACAACAGCGGGATGCTCAGGCGAATTTCGCGCGTCAGGCTGGTGCTCAGGTCGACTTCGCGGGGGAGGATTTCCGAGTAACCGGGCTGCAGGAGGACGTCGTCAAAAGTCAGGGCTTCCTTGGCGATTCGCATGGCGGGAACACTTGGTCGGTTGCTGGGTAGCGGGCGATTGTACGCGTGCGCGTATGGCGGGTAAATGCTTGATGCCCGAAGGCTCATCCAGGAAGTGTTTATAATGCCCGCATGCCAACTGAAGCCGCGATCACCGTCTCCCAACTCAATCGCAAGGCGCGGACCTTGCTGGAACAGGGTATCGCGAGGCTATGGGTAGAGGGAGAAATCTCCAATATGTCGCGGCCCGCATCCGGCCATATCTACTTCAGCCTGAAGGACGAAGCGGCGCAGGTCAGCGCCGCATGGTTCCGCCAGCGCCAGCGTGGCCCCGCAATTGGCTTCAAGAACGGCGACAGGGTCCTGGCCTACGGCCGGGTCAGCCTTTACGAGGCGCGTGGCAACTTCCAGTTCATTGTCGAGCAGATGGAACCGGCCGGGGAAGGCGTGCTCAAGCAGCGTTACGAAGCCCTCAAGAAGAAACTACTGGCCGAGGGCCTGTTCGAGGAAGACCGAAAACAGGCACTTCCCGCCCTGCCCGGGCGCATCGGGGTCATCACATCCCCAAGTGGCGCGGCAATCCGCGACATCGTCAGTGTCCTGGCCCGCCGTTTTCCGTCCGTACCCGTGATCATCTACCCGGCGGCCGTACAGGGCGATGCGGCACCCGGCGAACTGGCAGTGGCACTGCAGACCGCGATTCGGAGGAACGAATGCGAGGTCCTGATTATCGGTCGTGGCGGCGGATCCCTCGAGGATCTCTGGGCATTCAATGACGAAACCCTGGCGCGCGCGATTGCCGACTGCCCGATTCCCATCGTCAGTGCCGTGGGACATGAGGTCGACTTCACCATCTGCGACTTCGTCGCCGATGTGCGAGCGCCGACGCCGTCAGGCGCCGCGGAGATCGTCGTCCCCGACAGGAGTGACTGGTTGCATCGTGTCAGCGCGCTTGCGCTGCGCATTGGCCGTATCGGACAGCGCAGCGTCGAAGACCGCGCGCAGGCGCTCGACTGGCTTGGCAAGCGGCTCCTGGCAGCCAGCCCCGAAGCAACCCTGCGCCGGCAACACAGCAGCCTGCGAGAAAACCGGGCTCGCCTGGTCGCGGCGATGAACCGCCAGCTTTTGGAACGAAGAAACGACGCGCAGGCATTGCGCGGCGAACTCATGCAGCTTTCGCCCGCACTCGCCGTACAACGTTCGATCGCTCGACTTGCCAGCCTGCGGCAGCAGCTCGCAACCGGCGCGCATGACGCCTTGTCGGATGTCCGTCACCGCCTCGCCTTGCTCGGACGTGCACTGCACTCGGTCAGCCCGCTGGCGACGCTGGACCGGGGCTATGCGATTGTGAAAAATGCGCAAGGTAAGGTCGTGACCAATGCTGCCACGGTACAAAGCGGGGATGAAATTCGTGCAAGCCTGTCGAAAGGGGAACTGGTCGCAAGCGTGACGAAGGTAATCGACAAATGATGAGAAGCACACTGTTCCTGCTTTGCCTGCTGGCCGCGGCGCAAGTAGCCGCCGCGCCGGCGCATTCACCGCGTCCGGGCGGCATTGCCATCGTCGACGTGGGACCAGCCGACCAGGTCGCGCCGGCAGTGACGTTCAACGACAAGCCGGTTCTCGTGCTACTCGATGGGGCGCGATGGACGGCTGTTGTCGGCGTCCCCCTGGATACCAATCCCGGACCGCTCTCGATCCAGCTCGGCGGCTACCCGCTGACGGTTTCCATAGGCGACCATGCCTACGCCGAGCAGCGACTGACGGTCACCAACCAGAGCTATGTAACACCTGATCAGGAGCAACTGGACCGTATTGGTCGCGAACGAAAAATCATCGACGCCGCGCTGAACAACTTTCGCGAGGTACCGGTCGGCGGGATAACCCTGGCCGCCCCCGTCGACGGTCCTCGCAGCTCGAGTTTCGGATTGCGGCGTTTTTTCAATGAGCAACCACGCTCACCGCACAAGGGTATGGACATTGCCGCCCCGCAAGGCACGCCGATCAAGGCACCTCGGGATGGTGTCGTCACGGCCACAGGCAATTTCTTTTTCAATGGCAACACGGTCATTGTCGACCACGGCCAGGGCTACGTAACGATGTACTGTCACCTGAGTGAGATCGCTGTCGAAAACAGCCAGGCTGTCGCGACGGGCGAGACTCTCGGCACAGTCGGCGCCACCGGCCGGGTAACCGGAGCTCATCTGCACTTCGGTACCTACCTGAACGGCACGGCAGTGGACCCCGCGATCGTCCTGCCCGAGTAGGGCCGGTTACGCCAGGAAGTCCCAGATGACCGGGCGGAACGCGTCCATATCCACGAGAAACGAATCGTGTCCCCGAATACAGTCCAGTTCCGCCAGCTGCGTATCCTTGCAAACGCCCGCAATCCCCTCGGCAAGTTCGCGTTGCTGCTCGGGCGGGAACAGGATATCGGTGCGCACACCGATGACGAGAGCACGCTCTAGCTGCAGGCGCTTGAAACCGCACTTGAGCGAGCCGCCATACTCGGCGAGATCAAACAGGTCCGAGGCATGCGACAGGTACAAATAGCAGTTTGGATCAAATGCGCCGGTAAATTTCTGTGCGACGTTTTCGAGGTAAGACTCAACCGAGAACTCGAGCACGAACTGGTCCTCGATGCGCGCATGCGTCGTCGATCGTTCCCGACCGAATCGAACTTTCCATTCCTCGGGTGAACGATAGGTGATCATGCCGAGCTTGCGCGCCAGTCGCTGGCCCGTAATCGGTGGGTCACCAACTTCGTAGTCGCCTCGCTTCCATTTCGGGTCGGAGCGAATCATCTCGCGCTGCAACGAACGCACCGCGATCGAAAAAGGCAGCGCTCGTGTGCCTGACGAAATCGAGACAAATGCGCGCACGGAGCCAGGGTGCCGAACGCAAAACGCCAGGCCACTCATACCGCCCATCGAACAGCCGACAACAGTGTGCAATACCTCGACCCCGAGCTGCTGGACAACGAACCACGCTGACTCCGCCACGTCTTCGAGCGTCAGCACGGGAAAACTCAGCCGGTATCGCTTGCCGGTCAGCGGATCGATCGATGCCGGGCCCGTCGAGCCAAAACAACTACCCAGCGAATTGACGCAAATTACGAAGTAGCGATCGGTATCGATCGGCAGGCCCGCGCCGATCATCTCTTCCCACCAACCCGGGGTCGGATCGACGGCGCAGGAGGTCGCGTGCGCTGACGGCGAAAGTCCTGTGAATATCAGGATCGCATTGTCACGCGCCTCGTTGAGCTCACCCCAGGTTTCATACGCGAGCGTCGGCGACTCGAGGAAGCCCGCTCGGTGCATGCGAAACTGCCCGTCGTAGGTGACGCTCTTTCGTGCAGAACTCATAACACGCTCCATCGAGACCCGGCGATAGTATAGCCCGCGCTATTTCTTGACGCGCTTCATGAGCCGTGCGCGCTTGCGTTCCTGGCGCGGCGTCAGCTTGTTGCGTCGACCTGCAAAAGGATTCTTGCCCTTCTTAAAGGACAGACGCACGGGTGTGCCTTTCAGCTTGAAGGCCTTGCGGAACCGGTTGATCAGGTAGCGGTGATACGCCTCTGGAAGTTTGTCCGTCTGGTTACCGTGAATCACGATGACGGGCGGATTGCGCCCTCCCTGGTGGGCATAGCGCAGCTTCACACGGCGCCCGCGCACCAGCGGCGTGGGGTGTTCCATGATGGCCGCTTCGAGTTCGCGAGTCAGCTCCGTCGTCGACAGGTCCCGGGTCGCGGCGCTGTATGCGCGTTCGACGGCCGGTAACAAGTCACCGACAGCCGTGCCATGCAAGGCGGAAATCGTGATGCGCTCGGCGAAGTCGAGAAACGGCAAGCGTCGTTCCAGGTCGTCCCTCACCTTCTTGCGCTGCTCCGCGGACAAGCCGTCCCACTTGTTGGTCACGACGACCAGCGCCCTGCCGCGCTCGAGCACCAGGCCAAGCAGGCTCACATCCTGTTCGGTCACGCCTTCCTGCGCATCGAGAACCGCGATGACAACGTGCGCCTTTTCGATCGCCTGCAGCGCTTTTACGATGCTGAATTTTTCGATCGCTTCGCTGACGCGTGCCTTGCGCCGTATACCTGCCGTATCGATCAACATGTACTTGCGATCATTGCGTTCGAATGGCACTTCGACGGTGTCGCGCGTCGTGCCCGGCATGTCGAAGACGACCATCCTTTCTTCGCCAAGCAGGCGATTGATCAGTGTCGACTTGCCGACGTTGGGCCGCCCGATGACAGCGATTCGCAATTCCCTCTCATCGTCCGCCTCGGGCGCTTCCTCTTCTGCCGCGAACGGCTCGAGAATATCGTCCATGAGCGCGCTGATGCGATCGCCGTGCGTAGCGGATACCGCGATCGGATCTCCAAGGCCCAATCCATAGAAATCGGCGTTCGCGGTCGTCGACTCCATGCCTTCGGACTTGTTGACGGCCAGCCAGGTCTTGCGGGCGTGGCGGCGTGCGAGGTCAGCGACGTGTTGGTCCGCTGGCGTGATGCCGCTGCGACCGTCAACCATGATGATTGCAACGTCCGCCTCCTGCAAAGCCTTGACGGTCTGCTCGACCATGGCCTCCTCGATACCCTCCTCGCCACCGGCAACGCCGCCGGTATCGATGACCAGGTAGGGAATGGGTCCGAGCTTGCCGAATCCGTATTTCCTGTCGCGGGTCAGGCCGGGATAGTCGGCCACCAGCGCGTCACGCGAGCGCGTGAGCCGGTTGAAGAGTGTCGACTTACCTACGTTAGGCCGGCCGATCAGCGCGATGACAGGGAGCACGGTGTGGCACCTTTACCGATGCCGCTCAAGAACCGTCTTCGGCGACGTCGGGCTGGGTCCGCTTGGGCCGGTCGTCGACGACAACATAGGCTGCGATAGTGCCACCGTCGCTCTGCACGTACAGGCGGTTGGCGACCACCAGCGGGACAGCACTGATCCCCTTGCTGCCGAGACGCACGCGTGCGACCGGTTCGCCATCGATATTGTTGAAGAAGTGCAGGTACCCCTCGAGGTCGCCAACAACGACTGTCGTATTGAATGGCACGGGCAAGGTGGGCTCACGGCGCAACAGCGACGCGTTGCGCCAGATCTCGTTGCCGTTGCTGCGCTTCAGAGCGACGACCTCACCTTCATCCGTAACGGTGTAAATGCTGTTCCAGTCGGCGGAAACCCCCGAGTACGTGGAGATTTCACGGTTCCAGAGAACCTGCCCCGATTCGCTGGCCAGCGCGGCGATGCGCCCCTGGTAACCAGCCGCGTAGATATCCTGTCCGACGACAGTAATCGAGCCGTCGACATCGGACAGGCGATCGAGGTCGGAGCGCCCTTTTGGCGGCGCCAGCAGGGATTCCCATTCGATCGTACCCGTATCGAGATCGGCAGACACGACGCGACCCGAATCGAAACCGGCGATCAGGGATTGCCCAACGGCGGCCGGGCTGGCCGAGCCTCGCATCGTGAGGGCCGGTGCGCTCTGCACGATCGACCAGCGCTGCCGCCCATCGAACAATGACAACGTCTCGATACGATTGTCGATCGTCTGCAGCACGACTACGTCGCCCTTGATCAAGGGCGTTGTGAGCGACTCACCCTCGACTTCCGTCCGCCACTGTTCTGCGCCCGTCGCGGCATCCAGGGTGATCGCGAAGCCGTCCTTGCTCGCGACAATAACGCGTCCTTCACCGACGCCCGGACCCGCAGTCAGCTCAACTTCGAGTTCAGTCCGCCAGATCTGCCTGCCGTTTTCCGGGTTGAATGCCGTAACCTTGCCATCGTGGCCGGCCGCATAGATGCGACTGCCGTCGCCCGCCGGCCGCAAACCGAGCCGCAGGAATTCCGCGTCTTTACCCACTTTCGCATCCCAGATCTTCCTGACCTTGAGCGTCTGTCTGAAATCGACGAGTTCCAGCGGCTTGAGCTCTTCATCCTTCTTGTTGAACCACCCGCACGATGCGACCAGCGCTGTCGCGACCATCAGGCTGATAATGCGAAAAGTGTGTTTCACTCGGTGTCCTCTGCCTCGGTAGCTTCGACTGCCTCGTCGGCCGCCGGTTCCAGCACATCAGCGTCTTCGGCAACGTCGACCGGCGCCGATGTCTCGGGAAGATCAAGTGCCTTCCACTGGACAAGCTGCTGATCAACCGTTTGGGCAGACAGCGGATCCAGCATGACGTTCTGGTAGGCGGCCTGGGCATCTTCTATGCGGCCGAGTGCGTGGTAGGCATCGCCGAGCAGCTCCTGGTAAACCGCGGCAAACGATTCCGATGGCTGCCCTTCGAGCAGGTCGACGACGTCCTGTGCCTTGTTCTGGTACAGCAGAATGCGTGCGAGACGGGCACGGGCGACCAGCTTGACCTCCTCGTCGGCGTCGCTGGCGATGACCTGGCTCAGCGCGTCCGCGGCATCCTGGTCGCGATTCTTGTCCATATAGAGGCGCGCCATGGCCAATTGAGCCTGGGCGGCATAGCTGGTCTTTGCGTAGTCGATTGCCAGCTCGTCCGCAACGGCGGCGGCTTCGTCGAGATCGCCCGACACAACGTGCTGGGTCAGCGATTCGTACAGCACTGAGCCCTTGAGCTGCGCGTCCAGCCTGGCGCTGGTGTAGTAATTGAGGCCCACGAGTATCGCGATACCGAGGCCCAATCCGCCGATCACATAACCGCCGTACTCCGACCACCATGAGCGAAGCTGTTCAATCTGTTCTTTTTCTGAAAGTAAATCGTCCACGAGACTGCCTTTATTCCTGTTGCGACCCCTGGCCGCTCAACTTTTGTTTCAGCACCGACGCCAGATCACCCAGCGCGATACTCTCCTGTTCATCGTTACCGCGCAGCGGCTTCAGCCCGATGCGCCCTTCACTGAGTTCCTGTTCTCCCAGGATCAGTGCATACGTCGCCGCACTCTTGTCGGCACGTTTCATTTGCGACTTGAAACTGCCTCCGCCCAGATTCGTCTCGACACGAACACCGTCCAGGTCCGCACGTAACTCCTCTGCCAGCGCAAAGGCCCTCTCGAGCGTCCCCTCGCCGACGGCGACCAGGTAGACGTCCGGTCTAACCTCCGGGATCTTCCCGCCGCAGGCTTCGTACAACGCAACGAAACGCTCGACGCCCATCGCCCACCCGATCGCAGGTGTCGGACGACCGCCGAGTTTCTCGATCAGGCCGTCGTAGCGGCCACCCGCGCAGACAGCGTTTTGCGCGCCCAGTGCATCGGTGACCCATTCGAAGACCGTGCGCGAATAATAGTCGAGCCCCCGTACGAGCCGCGGATTGATTTCGTATTCGACCCCCGCAACATCGAGGAGTGCCCGCAGCCCTTCGAAATGCTCGGCGGACGCCTCATCGAGGTAATCCATCATCACGGGTGCACCGGCCACAACGTCCTGCATATCCGGATTCTTGCTATCGAGAATCCTCAACGGGTTCGTGTCAAGCCGGCGAATACTATCCTCATCCAGCTGGTTTTTCACGCCATTGAAGTACTCGACGAGAGCATCGCGATAGGCCACGCGTGATTCCGGTACGCCCAGCGAGTTGATCTCGAGGCGAATCCGGTCGATACCAAGGCGTGCCCAGAGGCGTGCGCTCATGACGATCAGCTCGGCATCGACATCCGGCCCGTCATAGCCCATCGCCTCGACATCGAATTGGTGAAACTGGCGATAGCGGCCAGCCTGTGGCCGTTCGCGGCGGAACATCGGGCCGACTGTCCAGAGTTTCTGCTTCTGGTTGTGAAACAGCCCGTGCGTAATCCCGGCACGAACCATGCTGGCCGTCGCCTCAGGGCGCAGGGTCAGGCTGTCGCCGTCGTCGTCAAAGGTATACATCTCCTTCTCAACGATATCGGTGACCTCGCCAATCGAGCGGCGGAAAACTTCCGTGTGCTCGAGCAGCGGCAGCCGCACCTGTCGGTAGCCATAGGCTTCGATGACCGTTTCGACCTCCTTTTCGAGGTACTGCCAACTGGCCGCAACCTCGGGCAGGATGTCGTTCATCCCGCGGACTGTCTGGGGTTTCTTGCTCATGATCCTGAGATAGTCAACCGCAACGGGCGATCGGGACGGC
>JAOUNK010000089.1 GCA_029881015.1 Gammaproteobacteria bacterium
AACCCCCCCCCCAATTCCAGTACCTTGCGGCGCGGAGGACATTAGGCTGACATCAGGACAACCACTCCGCGCCGAGGCGCTGGAGACGCTCAGCACGACACCCCGTGCCCGGCATCCCTGTAACATTTACGCTTTCGCCGAGTGCAGCTGTGCCGCCACGTGCTTGATCGACGGATCGTCCGGGTCGATTTCAATCGTGAAGTGCAGGGTGGTCATCAGCTCGAGCATCTTCTTGTTGGCGCTCAGGACCTGGCCTTCGATAACTTCCAGCTCGCGATCGCGTGCGACGTCCATCAGGCTGGTCATCAACTGGTAGGCAATGCCCTTGTTCTGCCACTTGTCCGAAACGACCAGCGCGAACTCGCAGCTTTTCCTGTCGACGTTTGTTGAGTAGCGGGCGACACCGATCTGCTCTTCGCCCTGGCTGTTCGAGACCGTGGCGATCAGCGCCATTTCGTTGTGGTAATCGATCTGCGTAAAGCGAACCAGCATTTCCTGGCTGAGTTCGTGAATCGAATTCATGAAGCGGAAATACTTCGCTTCATCGGACAGGCCGCGCACGAACTGCGCTTCGATCTCGGCATCCTCCGGCCGGATTGGGCGAATAACGACGTTCGTACCGTCGTTCAGCTGAATACTACGAACGAGATGCACCGGGTAGGGGTGAATAGCGAGATGGTGATACGGATCGGTCGAGGGCTTGGGATAGTCCACCATGAGACGCGCGTCGACGGCGACGATTCCCTGGTCATCGATGATCAGCGGATTGATATCCATTTCCTGGACCCACGGCAGTTCGCAGGCAATGCCGGAAACACTCAGTAGCACGTCGATGAGCTTGTCCATATCGACGGCCGGCATGTTGCGGAATGTGCCGAGCATCTTCGATACCCGCGTGCGGTGGATCAGGTCTGTTGCAAGCCGGTGATTCAGTGGGGGCAGCGAGATCACTGAGTCGCCCATGATCTCGACCATCGTACCGCCGCTGCCGAAACTGATGACCGGGCCGAACACGGGGTCGCGAATGATGCCGATCATGAGCTCGCGACCATTGGAGCTGCGGTACATCTTCTCGATCGTGACGCCCTGTATCGTCGCGGTCGGTACCTTGCTCTGTACCTCGTCGATCAGCTGCTTGTAGACGCCGCGAACTTCGTGTGCCGAGTTGATGTTCAGGCGCACGCCGCCGGCATCCGACTTGTGCGTGATGTCCGTCGACAGGACTTTCATGGCGACCGGGTAGCCAATTGACTCGGCCACGATCAGCGCCTCGTTCGCGGACCGCGCCGTTCCGTTGCGCACCGTCGGGATATGAAACGCATTCAGCACGGCCATCGATTCGGGTTCGGTCAGCGTGTGTCGCTGCTCATTGAGTACCGACTCGATGATCAGGCGCGCACCGTCGACATCCGGCGCTTTCTTGCCGGTACTCAGGCGCCCCGGCGTCTGCAGCAACATGCGCTGGTTACGTTTGTAGCGGGCGAGGTAGGAGAATGCGTCGATGGCGTTTTCGAGTGCGCTGTAGTTGGGTACCCGCGCCTCGTTGAACAGTTCGCGGGCCTCCGCGATCTGGGCGCCGCCCATCCAGCTTGTCATCACCGGCTTGTCGCTGTTTGCCGCAGCATCGATCACCGCGCGGGCGACCTCGGTCGGCCGGGTCATTGCCTGCGGCGTAAGAATGACGACAGCGCCATCGACATCCGGGTCGTCCAGGCAAATGTCGAGCGTCTGTTTGTAGCGTTCCGGTGGCGCGTCACCGATCAGGTCGACCGGGTTGCCATGCGACCAGACGGCGGGCAGCACCTCGTCCAGCCGTTTCATGGTTGCGTCGCTGAGAGTGCAGAGCTCGATTCCCTGGTCGACGGCACGGTCCGCGGCCATTACGCCGGGTCCGCCACCATTGGTGATGATGACCAGGCGCTCGGATCGGCCACGGTACTGCTTGGAGGAGAGTGCCCTGGCGGCAGCAAACAGCTGGCCGATGGTCTCAACGCGCAGCACACCGGAGCGCGACAGGGCTGCCGAGAACGTATCGTCGCTGCCGACGAGTGCGCCGGTGTGCGAGGCGGAGGCCTCTGCCCCGGCTGCATGCCGCCCAACTTTCAGTGCGATGACCGGCTTGATGCGCGCTGCGGCGCGCATGCTGCTCATGAAACGACGGGAGTCGTACACACCCTCTATATAGAGGAGTATGGCCTTCGTCTTCGGGTCGGATACGAGGTAGTCGAGGTAGTCGCCAAAATCCAGGTCGGCGGCAATACCCGTCGAGACGACGGTCGAGAACCCGATCCTGTTCATTGCGGCCCAGTCGAGAATGGCCGTGCAGATTGCGCCCGACTGGGAGACCAGCGCCAGGCTGCCGGCCTGGGCATTGTTATTCCCGAACGTGGCGTTCAGGCCGATGTCCGGGCGGATGATACCCAGGCAGTTCGGTCCCATCAGGCGGATATCGTAGCGCCTGGCCATCTGGGTGACCCGGTCCTCGAGCTGCCGGCCTGCCGCTCCCGTCTCGCGGAACCCGGCCGACAGGATCAGCATCATCCGGATGCCGCGTTCGCCGCACGACTGGACGATGCCCGGAATTGTCGCCGCCGGCGTAGCGACCACGGCGAGGTCCATGTCCTCGTCGATCTCATCGAGCGTCTTGAATGCAGGCTGCCCCTGGACGACATCGCGCTTGGGGTTGATGGCAAATATCCGGCCTTCGAAACCCGATGTCCTGAGATTCTTGAAAACGATGCCGCCGACCGAGTCCTCTCGATCGCTGGCACCGAACAAGACGATATTTCGTGGTGAAAACAGGGGGGTGAGGTAATGGGTATTCACAATAAGTCCTGCGCTGGATTCCTTTAGTAGCAGTGACCTTTTACACTGCACCGGCCTGTGAAGAGAATAGGGAGATTCACGTGCGAACCGCGTACATAACGCATCCCGATTGCCGCAACCATGACACTGGACCCGGTCATCCGGAGAACGCATCTCGGCTATACGCAATTGAGGACCGGTTCGTGACCAGCGGCCTCGATCGTGTCCTGCGTTACGTCGATGCTCCGCTCGTCACCGACGAACAGCTGCTCCGGGTCCATCCAGCGGAGTACGTCGATACGATTCGCGCGGCGATTCCCGATTCCGGTTACGCCCGGCTGGACCCCGACACCGTTGTGGGCCCGAAATCGTTGCAGGCAGCCTACCGGGCCGCCGGCGCGGCGGTGGCGGCGGTCGACCTCGTCATGAGCGGCGAGATGGAGTCTGCCTTCTGCGGGGTGAGGCCGCCCGGCCACCACGCGGAAAGGACACGCTCAATGGGATTCTGCATGTTCGACAATATTGCCGTTGCCGCGGCACATGCGCTGGCTGAATACGGGCTCGAGCGCGTGGCGATTGTCGATTTCGACGTGCATCACGGCAACGGTACCGAGGACATCTTCAGGGATGAAGACCGGGTGCTGTTCTGTTCCACGTTCGAACATCCGTTCTATCCTTTCACACCGTTGCTCGGGAACACCGCGAACAGGATCAGCGTACCGCTGGATGCCAACGCCAAGAGCGAGGAGTTTCGCGCGGCCGTTACCGAGCATTGGCTGCCGGCGCTCAGTGCGTTCCGGCCGGAGTTCGTATTCGTGTCCGCGGGCTTCGATGCGCATCGCGACGATGACATGTCCCACGTCGCCCTGACCGACGCGGATTTCCGGTGGGTGTCCGAACGTATCGTGGACATTGCCAAGGCATCGGCGTCCGGCCGCATCGTCTCCGTTCTGGAGGGTGGCTATGAACTGAATAGCCTGGCACGTTGCGTGGAAGCACACATCCGCGTGTTGATGGGCATCCATTCGTGAAGAACGACGCCTGGCTGGAACGCTGGGAGGTCGGCCGCACCGGCTGGCATGAGCCCGGTGGCAACAGGAACCTGCAGCGACACTGGGAATGGTCCGGCAAGCGCGTCCTCGTACCCTTGTGCGGAAAGACGCCTGATTTGCTCTGGCTGGAACAGGCGGGTAACGATGTCGTCGGCGTCGAGTTGTCCGGGATTGCCGTGCGCGAGTTCTTCGCAGAGAACGGCATCGAGTACGAATTGCTGAGCGGCGGGTTACCGCATTACCGGGCAATCGACCGCCGCATCAGTATCTACTGTGGCGACTACTTCGAATTCGAGGCAGAGCCGTTCGATGCACACTACGATCGCGGTGGCCTGGTGGCATTGTCGCCGGAGCTGCGGACCCGCTATGCCCGGCATACGTCGTCTCTGCTGGAGCAGGAGGCAAGGCAGTTCGTCATTACTGTCGAATACGACCAGGCGGTCTGCGACGGGCCGCCGTATTCCATCGGCGCGAACGAAATGCTGGGGCATTGGCCGCGCTTGCGGCGGCATGCCAGCGTGGACGATACGGCCAACGCACCGCCGAAATTCCTGGAGGCGGGGCTTGAACTAATGCACGAAGTGGTCTGGCGTACGGACTGAAGCCGGACGCCGGCAACTACTCCGCATCCTGTATCGCCAGGGACTCGAGGTAACTGACCAGGGCATCCGTCTCGGCATCGTGGGACTCGAGCCACTCGGTCGCGCCCTCGACGCCGGCGACCGACGTCACGAAATACGAAAACGCCGTGCCCACACCTTCGGCCTCGATGTTCCTCGCGCCCGAGACCAGGTGTTGTACGAAAAAGGAATCGGGATCCGAGTCGTATTTCATCTCGCCGGCGATGCTGATGAAGCGTGCGATCGAATCAGCGATCGGCCCTGCGTCGAGCGCTGTTCCCTTCTCGTCTGGCGCGTTAGTCATTGCGGCCAGGCCAAGCGCGAGATCGAGCGCGGCGATCTCGGGCGAACTCATATCGGGGGACCGCGGCAGCAGAATCGTGGTTGAGTCGTTCGCTTTGTCATTCTCGATGCGCGAGAACATGACATCGATCATCCAGCGAGACGCATTGACGCAACGCTCGGTGTTGAATTCCCGCTGCAGGAAATTGGCATAGGCGAGGAAGGCATTCACCGGCTGATTCGACTCGTAGTACGTGCTACCGATGGCATAGTAAGGGGACGGGTGCCACGGGTTAATGCGAATGGCTGTTTCGAGATGATCGATCGCTTCGTCCAGCCGACCCACATTGGCCAGGGTTATCGAAATATTGAAGTGCAGCCAGAAGTCGCCCGGGCTGACCTGGAGGGCCTTCTCGAATGTCTTTAGCGCCTTGCGTGTATCGCCTGCCTGCGAGTAGCAGGATGCCTGGATCATGCTGAGTTGCGGCAACAGCTCGGCCTGTGCCTCGTCGTTCCTTATCTTGCGCCGTGCGCGTCCGGCGACTTTCGCACAGTCCTTGAGGTCGCCGTTTGCCTGGTGCGAATATGCCAGCTCATAGGCGGCAAACCCGTTGTCCGGCTCGAGCCTGACGACCTCCCGGAGCAGGTCGATCGCCTGCTGGTACTCTGCCTGGTCGTGATAGGCGACGGCATCGCGTATCATTTGCTCGGTATCGGCGGCTAACGATGGCGCTGTTACCGCGAACACTAATAAGACGGAATTGATCAGTGCACCGGCGGTCTTATTAATCGGCATACTCGAATCCCTGCGGCCGTAATGCGGCGTCAGGCTCATCATAACCGTGTGCAGCAAGGGGGCATAGCATGGCAGGAAGAATGTGGCGACTATCGATCGTGTGCGCGGCACTGCTATTCGCGGGAACCGCGACCGCGCAGTCAGCAAAAACAGAGCACACGTTTGGGCTGGACGATCCGGCAACCCGGGCTCCGGCAACACTGGACGACGTCGCGTGGCTGGTCGGGTCGTGGACGGGCAGCGCGTTCGGCGGAACCTTTGAGGAAGTGTGGAACCCGGCATCGCTCGGTACGATGGTCGGCATGTTCAAGGTCATGGGCGACGACAAGGTCAGTTTCTATGAACTGATGCTGCTCGCCGAGGAAGAGGGGTCGCTCGTCCTGAAGGTGAAACACTTCAGTCCCGACTTTACTGCATGGGAAGAGAAGGACGACTACATCAAGTTTCGGCTGGTCAGCGTCGAGCCCGGGGCCGTACATTTCTCGGGCCTGAGTTTCTACAGTGTCAGCGACGACGAGATTCATGCCTACATTGCGCTGCACAATGACGACAAGGTCTGGGAGGAGAAGCTCGTATATCGGCGCAGCCGGCTCTAGGCGTCGGCGCGGACGTGACCCCAGACGACTTCGTTGCCTTCGACGGGGCGGCTGGGAATATTCTGCGACAGTAACAGCGAGCAAATCGCAAACCCGGTGCCGATCAGGAATACCGCGGAGTGGGATACAACCCACACGAGGCCGAGGGCGGCCGGAATGATCACCGCCGCGATGTGGTTGATCGTGAACGAGACGCCGGCCGTGCTCGCGATGTCTTCCGGGCTGGCGATCTTCTGGAAATACGTCTTGATCGCGATGGCGAGTGCAAAGAACATGTGATCGACGATGTAGAGGCCTGCGGCGACATACGCATTCTCGACGAACGCGTAGGCGGTGAAAACGACAACCAGCCCGACGTACTCGATGGTCAGCGCCTTTCGCTCGCCGACGCGCCCGATCAGTCCGCCGATGCGCTCGGCAAACAACCAGTTGAAGGCGTAGTTGGCCAGGAACAGCGTTGTGACCTGGGCGGCCGAGTAGCCGAACTTCTCGACCATCAGGAACGCGGCAAAGACCATGAAGATCTGCCGCCTCGCGCCGGAGAAAAACTGCAGCGCATAGAAGAGCCAGTAGCGTCTCTTCAGGACCAGCGACCGGGTCTGTTTGTGCTCGCCCTCGAACTTCGGAAATCCAAACCACATGAACAGGGCAAGTCCGCAACACAAGCTACCCGCCAGCAGGAATATCCAGACGTAGTCGATCCGGAGCGGCGCCAGCAGCACCCAGAGCACGGCGTAGACAGCGAGCGAGGTAATGGAGCCGACGGAAATCAGCTTGCCAAACGCACGTGGCGCGTCAGCCTTCGAGTACCACTGCAGGGCGAGCGACTGTTTCAGAACCTCGAAGTAATGGAAGCCGGTGGACATCAGTACGGTCGTCAGATACAGGCCGAGGGCGCTGGGAAACAGTCCGGTCATCGCGACGCCGATACCGAGGAGCAGTAACGCGAGCACGGCGAACGTCTGTTCCCTGAGAAGGAGCAGGACGAATACCGTTGTGAAGGCGAGGAACCCGGGAACCTCGCGCAGGCTTTGCAGGATGCCTATCTCCACACCGGTGAACCCGGCTCGCTCCACGACAAAATTGTTGAGCAACACGGTCCAGGCGCTGAATGCGACAGGCATCGCAATCGACATGAGCACGAGGAGGACATGCGGGTTTTGCCAAGTACGGTGCATCGGCGCAGCTTAGGGAGGCGGGCAGTGCGCGTCAAATCGCAGGGTTTCGACCTTACAGCACGGGCTCCAGCGGCAGCATGCTGTTCACCCACAGGCGGAAACGCTTCATTCGCCCAACCACGCTGTCCGGATTGGAATCGAGCGTCGTCTGCCAGCTGTTCGCGGGGTTGATGTCACGCTCGATGCTCTCCGTCAATTGCCGGGCCAGTTCGATACTGTCGGTGAGAATGCCAACCTCGGTGTTTAGATTCGCGGAACGCGGATCGAGATTGAATGTGCCGATGAACACGGTCCTGTCGTCGATCACCATGCTCTTTGCATGAATGGCGAAGATCGGATTGTTCACGGCAATGCGCGGATAACGCTCGATCAGCTCGTCGCGGATGGCGGGATAAGGATTGAACTCATACAACTCGACACCGGCTTCGAGCAGCGCCTTGCGCTGGCCGTGGTAGCCGCTGAACGCCTGGATGTTGTCGGTAGAGGCCAGCGAGTTTGTCGAAATGCGAATACGCACTCCCTGGTCGACAAGCTCCTCGAACAGCTCGATACCTCCTTTGGGCATGACGAGATAAGGCGACTGGATCAGGATAGAGGACCTGGCGTTCCTTACCGCGGCGATAAGCTGCTCCGTCGATTCGCCGCCACCGCCAAGCCCCTCCTCACCGGAGTTCTTGCCGGGAATATCGCTGATGAACGACACGTCCTCCCAGCGCATGACGTCGACAATCGCCGGAAATTTCACCGGCGCCCTTTCGATTGCCTGCCGTACCTGCGGCTCGAAATTCTTCGGATTGGCCGCATAGGCGTGCAAGTCGTCGGACTTCTTCTTGATTGCCGCAGCGGTCAATCCGCGGCTGACATCATCGAGCAGTGCCTCGACAGGGTGTGCAAACTCGCTGTTCCAGAACTCTTCGAAGTTCTCGGTCATCTCGGTCACGGCCGGACCCAGCAACAATACGTCGCGATCCCGGAAGTTGTACTCGTGATCGTAGTCGAAGTACTCGTCAGCCATGTTGCGTCCGCCCGTGATGCCGGCCACGCCATCGAATATCGCGGTCTTGTCGTGCATGCGCTGGTTTACCGCACGAAACTTCGTAAAGGCATTACCCATGCGCTCCCAGAAATTAACGCCAACCCGGAGGTTCGGGTTGTAGATTCGAATTTCTGTATTGGGGTGTGCCGACAACAGGACCAATGTCGTGTCCTGTGCATCGATCAGGGTGTCGTCAACCAGCACACGAACGCGAACGCCGCGCTCGGCAGCGCCGAGCAGTTGCTCGGCGGCCAGTGTGCCGATGTTGTCGCTGCTCCAGATGAAATACTGAACGTCAATGGTGTGCGCGGCGTTCTGTGTCAGCCAGGCGCGGCCAAGCAGCGCCTCTTCGCCTTTCTCAAGAATGTAGACGCCCGTCTTCTCGGCAGCCATCTCGATGCACTCGGGACAATTCTCGACAAGCCATTTGGGTGGTGATCGCTCCTCCGCCTGCAAGCACAGTGGCAGAGTAGTCAGTGCGAGCAGTGTCAGGCCGTTCCGGAATCTGCGCATGCGCCTATCCTATAATGTTATGGTTGAAAAAGTCCGGGCTTTCGGCGAAGGGGTGGCAGTGAAACTTTGGTCTGTAGCAAGTGGCATGGCGGCAAAGACACCGGTCGAAAGAAATCGTTACGTCGATTTCCTGCGCGCCGTATCGATTCTGATTGTCATCATCGGGCACTGGCTCATCGCAACCGCGTGGTACGTCGACGGTCAGCTCACGCCCGGGCACCTGCTCAAGACGCATCCGCAAACACAATGGCTGACCTGGCTGTTCCAGGTCATGCCGATCTTCTTTATTGTTGGTGGATACTCGAATGCCGTGTCGCTGGAAAGTGCAAAGCGCAAAGGTCAGCGGTATGCCGACTGGCTGATCGCGCGCCTGCACAGGTTGGTCACGCCGTTGCTCGCATTGATAGTGACGTGGGCTGTCGTCGCGGGTGTGATGAAAGCAATGGATGTCCGGCCGGCCGTGATTGTGTTTACGTCACAGGCCGCATTGATCCCGACGTGGTTTCTTTCGATCTACATCACTCTCGCATTGCTTGCTCCGCTCGCATACCGGCTCTGGCAGCGCTTCGGCTTTCTTTCGTTCTGGGCGCTGGTTGCTGTCGCCGTCCTCATCGACGTGCTGTTCTTCGCGTCGGATATTCGCTGGCCCGGATGGACCAACTACGTCTGGGTCTGGCTGGCCGTGCATCAGCTCGGTTTCGCATGGCGTGATGGCCGCATGGGCAGCGTAACGAAGCTCCTCCTTTACTCAGCCCTGGGCTTCGCATCCCTGTACGTCCTGGTTCGCTGGGGACCGTATCCGCTCGCAATGGTCGGCTCGCCGGATGAAGGTCTCAGCAATACACTGCCGCCGAAGATCACGCTGCTGGCGCTCGGCATTTTCCAGTTCGGCTTGCTGATGTCGCTGGAGGGCCCGATGCGCAAAGCGCTGGAAGGCCTGAATCTCTGGACCGCGACGGTGTTGATCAACAGCATGATCATGACCATCTACCTGTGGCACATCACAGTCATGGTCCTGTTTGGCGCGGCGCTGTACCTGTCGGGCGGTTTCGGTTTCCACATCGAACCGGGCACGACCAACTGGTGGCTGACCCGGCCTGTCTGGGTCGGCGTTCTCATCGTGCTGTTAATCCCGGTCGCCTTGCTGATGTCGCCGCTGGAGCGTCGTCCGAGGAGCTCGGACGCAACGACGCCGTCAGCGCCCAGGCTGGTCGCAGGCGCCATCACGACCTGCCTCGGTATCGCACTGCTCGCGATGTGGGGTTTCGGTGGTGCGCCCATCGCCGGGTTCGGCGTCGGCGCGTTCGTCCTCGTCATGGTCGGCGCCGGCATGAGCGGTTTGCTGTCTCGCTGACGGTCCGACGGGCGGTCGTCTTTTTCCGACGAGCGGCGGAATCCGGACAA
>JAOUNK010000418.1 GCA_029881015.1 Gammaproteobacteria bacterium
CTGCCTGCAACTCGCGCAGGACGAAGGGATGACAGCGAATAGCCCCCTGGCCGTAGATGATCAGGCTGCGCGTCAGGATGTTGGCGCCTTCCACCGTGATGGCAATCGGCGTCGCCATGTACGCCCTGCCCAGGTAGTTATTCGGGCCCATCATGATGGCCTTGCCGCCATGCACGTCCATGCAGTCGTCCGATATCTTGCGACCCAGTTCCGTGCAGTGGTACTTGAGAATGGCCGACGGCACCGCGGGCTTTTCACCCTGGTCGATCGCCCCTGCCGTCACCGACAAGGCCGAGTTGATGATGTAGGTATGGCCCGCGATCCGCGTCAGCGCCTCGCCGACGCCTTCGAAGTTGGCGATCGACGTATTGAACTGCTTGCGAATGCTGGCATAGGCACCGGCCGCGTAGCTGGCCGCCTGGCCACCACCGCAGGATGCGGACGGCAGCGAGATTGCGCGACCGACAGAGAGCAGCTCGACCAGCATCCTCCAGCCCTTGCCGGCCATCTCGGGACCGCCAATGATGTAGTCGAGTGGCACAAAGACGTCTTTGCCGGATGTTGGTCCGTTCTGGAACGCGATCGTCAGCGGGTAGTGGCGCCGGCCGATCTCGACACCCTTGGTATCGGCCGGGATCAGTGCGGCCGTGATGCCGTACTCGTCCTCGTCGCCAATCAGGTGGTCCGGATCGTACAGTTTGAACGCCAGTCCTAGCACCGTCGCAACGGGGGCGAGCGTGATATACCGCTTTTCCCAGTTGAGCCGGATGCCCGTAATCGTCTCGCCGTTCCATTGACCCTTGCAGACCACACCGTTGTCGATCAACGCAGCCGCGTCCGAGCCGGCCTGGGGTGACGTCAGGGCGAAACAGGGGATTTCCTTGCCCGAGGCAAGTCCGGGCAGGTAGTGCTGTTTCTGCTCGTCTGTGCCGTAATGCAGCAGGAGCTCGGCCGGGCCCAGCGAGTTGGGCACGCCGATCGTCGAGCCGACCGTTGCGCTGCGCCCACCGATCTTGGCCAGGACCATCGCCGTCGCGTAAGCGGAAAACTCGAGACCACCGTACTGTTTCGGAATGATCATCGCGAAGAAGCGGTGCTCGATAATGTAATCCCAGACAGCTTTCGGCATGTCCGCAAGTTCGTGGCAGATCTGCCAGTCGTCGATCATGCGACACAGCTCTTCACACGGGCCGTCGATGAACGCCCGTTCCTCCTCCGATAATTTCGGTGGCGGGAACGACATCAGCTTGTCCCACTCCGGCATGCCGGAAAACAGCTCGCCGTCCCACCAGACGTTGCCGGCCTCGAGCGCCTCGCGCTCGGTATCGGACATGGACGGCAGCATCTTGCGGTACACCGCCAGCAAGGGTTTCGTAACTTTTTCCCGGCGTACCTCGATGAGATTGGGTACGACCATGACACCGAAAGCGGCCCACAGGATGATGAGCCACCACCAGGCGCCGTCACCGAAGACCGTGTAGGCGGCAAGGGCGATGCCCGTCGCAATCGTCGACGTACGAAGATCCACACGCTGGTATGCGAGGAAAATACCGCCGCCGATAAACAGCAGCGCCCAAAGCAAGCTAACGGTAAAACCGGTCAAGTCGAGGTTTCCTTATATCGGTTCCAGGGAGAGCTGTATTGCTGAAATACACTCTATAGGAGTTCTGCTATCGCGGCACGTTCCTCCCGCAGCTCAGTTTCCGTCTGATTCATGCGTTCGCGACTAAAGTCGTCAATGTCGAGGCCCTGTACGATCTTGTAGTCACCGCCGCTACAACGTACGGGGTAGGAATAGACGATGCCAGGCTCGATGCCGTAGCTGCCGTCAGCCGGTATCGCCATGCTGACCCAGTCCTTCCCGGGGGTGCCCAGGGCCCAGTCGTGCATGTGATCGATAGCCGCCGATGCAGCGGAGGCGGCCGACGATGCGCCACGTGCCTTGATAATTGCGGCGCCGCGTTGCTGCACAACCGGAATGAAGTCGTCGACCAGCCAATCCTGCTCCACCAGTCCCCTGGCTTGCTTGCCGTTCACGGTCGCGTGGCTAACATCGGGATATTGGGTGGCGGAGTGGTTGCCCCAGATCGTCATGCGTTGAATGTCGTTCACGTGGCTGCCTGTCTTCGCGGCCAGCTGCGCCATCGCGCGGTTGTGATCGAGGCGCGTCATGGCGGTGAAATTTCGCGGGTTCAGGTCCGGAGCGTTGGCTTGTGCGATCAGCGCGTTGGTATTGGCCGGGTTGCCGACGACAAGTACCTTCACATCGCGGCTGGCGTGTTCGTTCATGGCCTTGCCCTGGACCGAGAAGATCGCGGCATTGGCTTCCAGCAGATCCTTGCGTTCCATGCCGGGGCCTCTCGGACGGGCACCGACGAGCAGCGCGTAGTCAGCGTCCTTGAAGGCGACATTAGGGTCGTCCGTGGCAACGATGCCGGCAAGTGTGCCGAAAGCGCAGTCATCAAGTTCCATGACGACGCCCTGCAGGGCCGGCAGCGCGGGCGGGATTTCCAGTAGCTGGAGTACAACGGGTTGATCGCCGCCCAGCATCTGGCCTGAGGCGATACGGAAGGCGAGCTGGTAGCCGATCTGACCGGCGGCGCCGGTGATCGTGACACGAACGGGTGTTTGCATTGTAGGTTCCTGACGAGATGTGCAGTGGATTTCGGGGCGAGAATTTTAGCA
>JAOUNK010000419.1 GCA_029881015.1 Gammaproteobacteria bacterium
TACAAGGATCGCAAACGCAAAGATCGCCGGGACAAAGACTCAGGCTGAGTCTTTCAGCACTCCGTCCTCGAGCAACAGGATGCGATCCATGCGCGCAGCGATGGAATGATCATGCGTCACGATCACGAGGCTGGTTTGCAGCTCCTCGTTGAGCTCGAGCATCAGCCCCAGCACATGTTCACTATTACCGGAATCGAGATTGCCCGTCGGCTCGTCGGCCAGCACGAGCTGCGGCCGCGTTATCAGCGCCCTCGCAACGGCTGCCCTCTGCCGCTCACCGCCCGACAGCTCTCCGGGCTTGTGATGCAGTCTCTCCCCCAGGCCGACGCGCTCCAGCAACGTTCGCGCCGCCTCGAACGCAGCGGGTTTCGGATCACGGCGAATCAGGAGCGGCATCGCGACGTTCTCTTCCGCGGTGAACTCGGGCAGCAGGTGATGGAACTGGTAGATGAATCCGATATAGCGATTGCGCAGTTCACCTTTTGCCGCATCGGTCGTGCCATGCATTGACGCGCCGTTGACGAGCACGCCACCGTCACTGGGCTCATCCAGGCCACCCATGATCTGCAGCAGGGTCGTCTTGCCGGAACCCGACGCACCGATAATGGCAACGCGCTCCGCCGGCTGCACGGCGAGGTTGACACCACGCAGCACTCGCAGTGTCGTTCTGCCTTCGCTGAATTCCCGCACAACATTGCGACATTCAAGAACAGGTTCAGTCATATCTAAGGGCCTCCGCCGGTGCCGTCTTCGCGGCAACCCAGGCAGGATACAAGGTGGAAACCAGGGCGAGCACGAACGCAATGGACGCGATGCGTACAACGTCACCAAGCCGTAATTCCGATGGCAGGTCACTTATGAAGTAGACATCTGCCGCGAGGAACTTGATACCGAACACGGCCTCGAGAGAGCCAACGATCGACTCGAGATTCAGCGCGATCAGGACGCCGGCGGCGACGCCGATCACGGTACCCACGAGGCCGACAATGCTGCCTTGCGTCACGAAGACCCTGAGGATACTCGAAGGCTTCGCGCCAATCGTACGCAGAATCGCGATATCGGATTGCTTGTCCTTCACGACCATGACGAGCGTCGACACGATGTTGAATGCCGCTACCGCGACAATCGTGAGCAGGATTGCAAACAGGATCGATTTCGTAATCTGAATCGACCGGAAAAAGTTGACGTGGCGGCGCGTCCAGTCGGAGAAGAGGACCAGTGCATCGTGATCGCGATACACATCGTGCGCGACGTCGCGCACGATCTCCGGTGCCGCATAGATCTCCGTAACGGCCAGACGCAGGCCCGTGACCGCGTCCCGCTTGCGGTAGAGACGCTGCGCATCACCAATGTTGATGAATGCAAGCCGCCGGTCAAACTCGTACATGCCAACCCGATAAATGCCGCTGACCGTGAATCGCCGGGTTCGAGGCATCACACCGGCCGGCGTGACCATACCTTCGGCCAGCGTGACAGTGACCTTGTCTCCTGTCGTCACCCGCAGTTCATCAGCCAGCTCGACACCCAGCACGATATTGAACGTCCCGGGGATCAACGAACCCAGGTCACCGACCTGCATCGCGCCGGCAATCCCGGAGACCTCGTCCTCGAGCACGGGCTCCACGCCTCGCAGTTCCGCACCGCTGAGTTGCATACCGGCGACCAGCAGCGCCTGGCCATCGATGTAGGGCGCCGCCGCCGTAACCCGCGGGTTTTGCAGCGCAGTCCTGCGCAGGGCTTCGGCGTTGGCGAGCTTCCCGTCCATACCTTCGATGGTTGCATGCGCCGTCATCGCCAGCAGGCGATCCTTGAGCTCACGCTCGAAGCCGTTGACGACCGACATCACGACAATAAGCACCAGCACGGCGATCGCAATCCCGAGCATCGAGATCGCCGAGATGAGCGATACAAAACTATTGCGACTGCGCGAGCGCACGTAGCGGCCACCGATCCAGGTTTCATAGCGCCGGCTCATGATGTCATTCGTACCTCAGGGCGGCTGCAGGATCGACGAGCGCGGCACGGCGGGCGGGATACAGGGTCGCCAGCGATGTCAGGACGAAAGCCAGCACGGCGATAACCGTGACATCGCGCCATTCAAGTTCCGACGGGATTCGTGCTACGTAATAGACGTCGCCCGGCATGATCTGTGCGCCGAGCAATTGCTCAAAAAAGGCAACTATCTGCGGTGCATAAATCCCGAGCACGATACCCAGCACGACGCCTATAGCTACGCCAAACCAGCCGATCACCGCCCCTTGCACGAAGAACACTCGTACGATGCCGCCCGGGCTCATGCCGAGCGTGCGCAATACGGCGATGTCGGTCGTCTTGTCCGTGACGACCATGACGAGACTGGCAACGATGTTGAACGCGGCGACGCCGATGATCAGGGAAAGCAATATCGCCATCATCATCTTCTCGATGCGAATGGCGCGGAAATAGCTGCCGTTCTCCACCGTCCAGTCGCTGATCGACACGGCATCGCCAAGACGTTCCCGCAAGGCTTCTGCAATCGTTGGCGCAGCCATGACATCGTGCGCACGAAAACGCACGGCACTCACGGCGTCGCCGATATTGAGTATGCGTGCGGCGTCACTCGAATGCACCAGCGCGAGAACGCCGTCGTGATCGGCCAGGCCTACCTCGAATACGCCGCGCAGCACGAAGCGTTCCAACACC
>JAOUNK010000090.1 GCA_029881015.1 Gammaproteobacteria bacterium
AGTCCCGGGCCGGCCGTATACGCGATGGCAGCGGGCTTGTCGACGCCCGCCTCACTCATAACCTTTTGAATTAATGGCAAAAGCATCCGAATATGGTCGCGCGACGCGATCTCGGGAACGACACCGCCGTAGACCGCATGCAGGTCAACCTGGCTGTGCAGCGCCTCCGCCAGGAGCCCGTTTTCCGTGTCGTAGAGCGCCACACCGGTCTCGTCGCAGCTGGTTTCAATCCCCAGGACAATCATAGAAATTTGGTGTCAGTCACCCTAAATCCCGCCAGTGGAAACTTGAAAAATCGAGGCGCCATGATAAGCGGGAAATAGGGTGACTGACACCATATTTTTCTTTGCAAACCGTTAAGTCCGACGCTATCATACGCGGCTCAGTCCCGGCCGTGCGCCGGGTTTCTTTATGTCTGGACGGAATACCTGAACAATGCCAAGCGTTCGCGTGAAAGAGAACGAGTATTTTGATGC
Organism: Gammaproteobacteria bacterium; assembly: GCA_029881015.1. Taxonomy (GTDB): domain Bacteria; phylum Pseudomonadota; class Gammaproteobacteria; order Steroidobacterales; family Woeseiaceae; genus UBA1847. Next base: position 477 of record JAOUNK010000090.1, read on the forward strand.
TGCCCTGCGCCGCTTCAAGCGTGCCTGTGAGAAGGCCGGAATCCTTACCGAGCTTCGTCGTCGTGAGTTCTACGAGAAGCCGACCCAGGAGCGCAAGCGCAAGAAGGCCGCCGCGGTCAAGCGCCACCTGAAGCGCCTGTCCCGTGAAGAAGCAAAGCGCAAGCGTCTCTATTGATACTCCTTCGCGCCGCATTCGCGGCGCACACATGAATTTCTTTAAGCCATGTCGCTGAAGAACCAAATTACCGAGGACATGAAGTCCGCCATGAAGGCCGGTGACAAAGACCGGCTGAAAGTGGTGCGCCTCATACTCGCGGCTGTCAAACAGGTCGAGGTCGACAAACGCATCGAGCTTGACGACGCGGCCGTACTCGCCGTCCTCGACAAGATGGTCAAGCAACGTCGCGACTCGGTCGAACAATTCGAGAAAGGGAACCGCGAGGATCTCGCCGCCATCGAGCGTGCCGAGATAGCGGTACTCGAAGACTACCTCCCCGAGCAACTGTCGGCTGACGAACTCGCCGCAATGGTGGATGAGGTGATTGCCGCCACCGGTGCCGAAAGCATTCGCGACATGGGCAAGGTGATGGGCCAGATCAAGGCCAAGGCCGCGGGTCGCGCCGATATGGGTGCCGTCGGCGCGGCGGTAAAAGAGCGTTTGAACGCCCTCTAGTTGGCACCAAATTTGCGCTCTGGCACAGCCTGATTATTAGGCTATGCTGCTCAAAAACAAGAATAATCCTTCAAGACCCGATCACGGCAGGGCGACGTTAATACACTATGGCCGGATTAATCCCCCAGGACTTCATCGACGATTTGATCGCGCGCGCGGATATCGTCGAAGTGGTCGGCCGCCGTGTACAACTCAAGAAGGCGGGTCGGGAATTCAAGGCCTGCTGCCCATTTCACGACGAAAAGACGCCATCGTTCACGGTGAGCCCGGGCAAAGGTTTCTATCATTGCTTCGGTTGCGGCGCGCATGGCACGGCGATTGGCTTCCTCATGGAATTCGATCACATGAGCTTTGTCGAGGCGATCGAAAGCCTCGCGGCACTCATGGGCGTCGACGTACCGCGCAGCGAAAGCGACAAGCCGGCTCGGCGCTACGATGAGCTGTTCTCACTCCTTGACGCCATCGCCCGCCATTGGCAGGACTGCCTAACGGACTCGCCGGCCGCGGTCGAATACGTCAGGATTCGCGGGATCGACGGCAGCACGGCGAAGCGCTTCGGCATAGGCTATGCCCCGGACGGCTGGAGCAACATCCTCGACAAGTTTGGGCAGTCACCCGAAGCCACGCAGCGCCTGCTCGCCACCGGCATGATCATCGAAAAGGACAATGGCAAGCACTACGACCGCTTCCGCGATCGCATCATGTTTCCGATTCGCGATGCACGTGGCCGCACGATTGGCTTTGGTGGCCGGACGCTCGGCGACGGTGAGCCCAAATACCTGAACTCGCCCGAGACGGTCCTGTTCCACAAGGGCCGGGAACTCTACGGCCTGTATGAAGCCCGCCAGGCGCTGCGGAACATCGAGCAACTGGTGGTCGTCGAAGGTTATATGGACGTCGTCGCCCTCGCCCGCCACGGTATCGATTTCGCGGTCGCAACATTGGGAACGGCAACGACCAGCGATCACCTGAACCGGCTCTTTCGCCTGACCGAGAACGTGTGTTTTGCGTTCGACGGTGACCGCGCCGGCCGCAAGGCTGCCTGGCGAGCCCTCGAAAACGCGCTGCCCCAGATTCGCGAAGGGCGACAGATTCGTTTCATGTTCCTGCCGGAGGGGCACGATCCCGATTCCTACGTCAACGAGCTTGGCACGGATGCATTCCTGAATGCACTGGACGAGGGTGTTGCCCTGTCCGAGTTCCTGATTCAGGAACTGGCGAGCCAGGTCGACATGAGCACGGTTGACGGCCGCGCTCGACTCGCGGAACTCGCCCGGCCGCTCGTTAACAAGATCCCCCCCGGTGTGTACCGCGAGTTGCTCATCGAGAGTCTCGGCGAGTCCGTGGGTCTGACGGCCGCAAAACTCGAGAGGATGCTCGGTGCTGACAAGAGCAGCGGCCCCTCCGCCAGTCCCGCACGCGGTCTTGATAACAGGCGATCGAGCAAACCCGTGACGGGACAGCCCTCCGTGATCCGGCACGCGATAACGCTGTTGCTCAATGACCCGGCCGCGTGCCTGAGGCTCGATGTCGAGAAGCTGGCGGGCGTCAACCGGCCCGGTGTGGACTTGTTGCGAACCCTCATTGAAACCGTGCAGTCGGAGCCCAATATAACGACGGCCGGGCTGCTCGAGCGCTGGCGGCACGATGCCGAAGGCCGGCACCTCGGCAAACTCGTTGCCTCCGAGGTGCCGCTGGACGAGGACTTTGATGCGGCCACCGAACTGGGCGACTGCCTGGTCCAGCTGGAAACGGCAGGCCGCAAGGAAAGGATTAAATTTTTGATTGAAAAACAAAGAGTTAGCGGCCTCTCCGACGAAGAGAAAGCCGAACTGCAGGAGCTGTTGAAAGCAGCCTAACTCGATGAAAATTATGTAGATTCAACTCTTTCTTAAGAGTAGAATTAATCGTTTGCATTTTCTACCCGCAGGGATTTCCGTCTTGACTGAGAAAAAAGCACCCGCACCGGTTGTTGCCGTGAGCAAGCAGGCCCAGCAACTCAAAGATTTGATTGCCCGAGGCAAGGAGCAGGGATACCTGACCTACGTAGAGGTCAACGACCACCTGCCTAACGATATTGTCGATCCCGAACAGATCGAAGACATCGTCAACATGATCAACGACATGGGTATCACGGTGTACGAAGAGGCACCGGAAACCGAGTCGAAAACACTGACCGACACACCGGCAACCGACGAAGACGCGGTCGAGGAAGCGGAAGCCGCCCTCGCGAGCGTCGATGCGGAGTTCGGACGTACGACCGACCCGGTACGCATGTACATGCGCGAAATGGGCACGGTCGAACTGCTGACGCGCCAGGGCGAGATCGAGATCGCGAAGCGTATCGAGGACGGCCTGAACCAGGTGAAGTACCACATGGTTCATTTCCCGCCCACGGTCGACGCACTGCTCGAGGTTGCCGATCGCGTCATTGACGGCGAAACCCGCATGCAGGATTTCGTGGTCGGTTTCATCGACCCGAACGCGCCCGACGATATCAAGCCACCCTCGCCGAAGGGCGATGACGACGACGATGACGAGGTTGTCGACACGGGACCGGACCCCGACGAAGTGAAAGCACGCGTCAAGGTCATTCGCAGACACTTCAATCGCTCGATGAAGTACCTCGATCAGTATGGTCAGAAAGACAAGCGCACGATCAAGGCACAGGACGACTGCGCCCTGCAGATGATGGAACTCAAGCTGGCGCCGAAACTCTTCGACGCGCTCGTTCGCAACTTGCGTGACGTGGTGTCGATTATCCGCAGTCAGGAACGCATGGTCATGCGGCTTTGCGTGCGTGACGCCGGCATGCCGCGCAAGGACTTTCTGTCGAGCTTCCCGAAAAGCGAGACCGATTTCACCTGGATCGACAAGCACATTCGGGCGAAGCGCAAGCACTCGTCTATCCTCGCCAAGCTCAAGGATGACGTCCTGCGCGCGCAGCGCAAGCTGGTCGCCGTCGAGGAGGCAACGCGTCTGTCGATCGCCGAGATCAAGGAGATCAATCGCCAGATGTCGATCGGCGAAGCCAAGGCTCGCCGCGCCAAGAAGGAAATGGTCGAGGCGAACCTGCGTCTCGTTATTTCGATCGCCAAGAAGTACACGAACCGCGGCCTGCAATTCCTGGACCTGATCCAGGAGGGCAACATCGGGCTGATGAAAGCCGTCGACAAATTCGAATACCGCCGCGGCTACAAGTTCTCGACCTACGCGACCTGGTGGATTCGCCAGGCGATCACGCGTTCGATCGCTGACCAGGCACGCACGATTCGTATCCCGGTCCACATGATCGAAACGATCAACAAGCTCAACCGCATCTCTCGCCAGATGCTGCAGGAGATGGGCCGTGAGCCGCTGCCGGACGAACTGGCCGAACGCATGGAGATGCCTGAGGACAAGGTGCGCAAAGTGCTCAAGATCGCGAAGGAACCCATTTCGATGGAAACCCCGATTGGCGATGATGAGGATTCGCATCTCGGCGACTTCATCGAGGACCAGACCGTGCACTCGCCGGTCGATTCCGCGACGACCTCGGGCCTCAAGGAAACGACGCACTCGGTGCTCGCCGGCCTGACACCGCGCGAAGCCAAGGTGCTGCGCATGCGCTTCGGTATCGACATGAATACGGATCACACGCTCGAAGAGGTCGGCAAGCAGTTCGACGTCACGCGTGAGCGAATTCGCCAGATCGAGGCCAAGGCGCTCAGGAAGCTGCGCCATCCGACGCGCTCCGATCAGCTACGAAGTTTCCTGCTGGAAGACTAGCCTCCTGCTGGAGGACAAGAAAAAGGCCGGGCAAGCCCGGCCTTTTTTTAGCTCAAAGAATCTCGAGCGCCTTCCGTCGTTGCGTATGGAAGCCCTGCTTCTCGACGAACAGGACGAACAGGTCCTGCGGCAGGGCCTCGCTGTAGTAAAAGCCCTGAACGTAGTCGCAGCCATTGCGCCGCAGGAAATCGATCTGCTCCTGGGTCTCGACGCCTTCGGCAATGGATTTCTTGCCCAGTTCCTCTGCCATGCGAATGATTGTCCGGCAGATATTGTTCGATGTGACGCCGCTACCGATCGTGTCAATGAACGACTTGTCGATCTTGATCACGTCGAAGGGCATTTGTTGCAGGTAGCTCAGCGACGAGTACCCGGTGCCGAAATCGTCGATCGCCACACGCACGCCATGCTTGCGCAGCGAATCCAGAACAGCAATCGCCGAGTCCCGGTTCTCGGCGACCGCCGTTTCCGTGACCTCGAGCTGAATGTGGCCGGCGTGAATGCCGAAGCGGCGTATCGGCTCCATGACCGCTCGCCGGAATCCCGCATCGCGCAGCTGCCGGGTGGAAACGTTGACGGAGACAGGACCGGGATGCATGCCTTTGTCGAGAATGGCACACAAGTCCTCGCAGGCCCGCTGGATCACCCAGGCGCCGATGTCGACAATGAGTCCGGAGTCCTCGGCCAGCGGGATGAATTCGGTCGGCGAAACATACCCTTCCTCCGGATGCTCCCATCGCAATAGCGCTTCCGCGCCGCAGATCTCGCCGGTCGCTATGTCGAAATGCGGTTGGTAATGCACCGCGAGCTGCCCGGCACGGAAGGCTGCCCTCAGGTCGCGTTCAAGGCCAATCTTGCGGCGGCTTTCGGCATTGAGGCGCTCACTGAAGAATTCGAAGCGACTCCGTCCTGCGTCTTTGGCCCTGTACATGGCCGCATCGGCGTTTTTTAGCAGGGTCTCCACGCTATCGCCATCGGTCGGGAACATCACGATGCCGATACTTGCACTTACGTGATGGTCCATATCCTGTACGGTAAAGGCTTCGCTGAGCCTTGTAAGCAGCCGCTCGGCGGTCTGGCGCACGATGGACTCGTTGCGAACATTCGGTAGAACGACGATAAATTCGTCCCCGCCAAGGCGAGCCACGACGTCGCGGTCGCGCACCTCGGAGACGATTCGTTTGGCCGCCTGGATGAGCACGGCGTCGCCAACCGAGTGCCCGTACACGTCGTTAATTTCCTTGAAGCGGTCGAGATCGAGAAACAGCAACGCGCCGCTGTGCTGGTCTATTCGTGCACTCGCGATGTGTTGTTCGAGGCGATCCTTGAGCAGCTGCCTGTTCGGCAGGCCGGTCAGGACATCGAAGTGCGCCTGCCGGTAGAGTTCTTCTTCGCGCTCCACGCTCGACAGGGCCACGGCAAAACGCCCCGCCAGGTCGACGACGCGCTGCAGCCTGTCCTGCGCCATGTTGAACTCCGACTCGAATCCGAGCAGCAGGACGCCCTTGACGTTGCTGCTCAGTACGACCGGAATCAGGACCACGAACCCCTGGCCGTAGGATTCGAAGCGGGGTTTGTAAGGCGCATCCTTCACATCGATGTCGGCGATCGAGACCTGGCGTGGCTTGCACCAGTGGTGACCAACGTCTCCGGGCAGCTCGATCCGTTCGTGCAACAGCTCACCCTCGTGCAGGGAGATCATCTTGCCCTGCCGGGGTGCATCGACATCCCGCGCGATAACGCCAGCCGCTGTGCAGCCGGTCAGATCGATTAGGTGTCCGACCACGTCTTCCGAGACCTCTTCGAGCTTGGTGCCCGAAAGAATCATGCGATCGATACCGGACATGGCTTCCAGCGCCGAGATTTGTCGCCCCAGCCTGGCCGCCATGTTGTTGAACGCCGTTGCCAGCCACTCGAACTCATCGCCGGTCCGGACGCGTACCCGGGATTCGAGATCACCGCCGGCGAACTGGCTGGCGGCAATGGTCAGGTGACGCAGTGGTACCAGGCTGCGCGCAATGAGCTTCAGGCTCAGGATCGCCACCAGGATCAGGATGAGCACGATGGCGGGGAGAAATACGCGTTGGAAGTCCGTTCCCGACTTCATTGCAAACGACATGGGTTGCACGGCTATGATGTCGAAGGCCGGCGCGACATAGGTACCATCAAGAAACAGTTGCCACAGGGCAGCGAATTGTTGCTCGCCGTCATGCTCCAACTCGCTAAAGATGCTGCTGCGATTCTCGGCATCCATGACCAGGGCTGAGTGGAGTCCCACCTGCACCTCGCTCGTGCAATACAGTCGCTGGCCGAATTCGCTGTACACGCAGAATTCCGTGTTGAACGGCAGGTTTTCCCGCGCTCCCCAGACCTTGTCAGCGCTCAGCTGGAACGCAAGGATACACCCGGGCGCTTCGGGGCCAACGGCCTGGAGCAGAACCAGGCCATTCTGTTCCGTCAAAACCAGCTTCGTCCCACCCGCGTCCAGGTGCGCCTCATCGGCTGACGAAAATTCGATACCCATACCCTGGTCATCCACCAGCAGCGACGGCGGCGGCGTTTCACGCAGGACCCAAACCTTCTCAAAGTCTTCGAACAGGTATTCGTGGTCGTAGACCCGGTTAAGACCGTCTCTGCGTGCGAGACGAACGACTTCCCGCGCTTTCTCGGACGCAGTTTGCAGCCGTGCCAGGATCTCGACGCCGTATTCCTTGGAATAATGTTTGAGCGTTCTCGATGTTTCCTGTTCGAGGCGGCGATTGAACTCGTGCGATGCCAGCCACACGGTAAACAGCATCGGCACGATCGCCGCGATCAGGAAAAAGACAAGAATGCGTTTGCCGACACCCCGATTCAGGGTCTGCCTGATAATGCCGTCGCTCATCAGTAGTCCTCGCCAAGACCGATATACGCGCCGTTGTTGGCGCGCACGACATCATCGCGACTTTTCTCTGCAGAGAGCGGACCGGCCGACTCACCATCCTCGCCACGGCTGTAGAGATCGAAATCGGTGTTGAGCGGGTTCAGTGAGCCGTCTTTGCGCAGCCCGCTGTTCCCCGCTCCCGCCGCTGGAATATTGAGAAACTCATAGGGCTGGCCCCAGGGGTCGAGCGGAATCGGCATGCCCAGTTCTTCGAGGGAAAGCGGAATGCGATCGTCGTAGCGAAGCCGGTGGCTCTCGATGGCAAGACTGATCTTGCCGATATCGCCGATGGCGGCTGCAACTTTGGCACGCTGCGTGAACGCCTGGTACGAGGGAATGGCGATCGACGCCAGCAGCAACGCGATAACGAGCGTCACAACCAGGTCCAGCAGTCCGAGTCCTTTCGACGTGCGTTTCAATTTTGGTCCATATATGTGAATTCGGCACCATATTGAGCGCTCGAAACACCATTCCAGCGAAAATGAGGCAATAGTAAGTCATTGTTTTGTAATGGTCCCGGAACCCCATCACGCAATTTCATGTGGACCAGTCGAGGCCTGCGACACCGGCATCGATGCCGCGATTTTGCGGCTCGGTTGACCTTTCTCGGCCCCGCGCCAGCGCCCTGCAAACGTAGCGATGGTTGGCCCTTTTGCACGCACTATCTCTGCGGATTTTCTGCTAGAATCCTCGCCCCTCAGTGGGCCTGTAGCTCAGTTGGTTAGAGCAGGGGACTCATAATCCCTTGGTCCCAGGTTCGAGTCCTGGCGGGCCCACCACTTCCTAGCGCAGGATCTCCTCGATGTCCGGCAGCCAGTCCTGCCAGTAGCCGATCTTGGCGCGCAGTTCCTCGAGCGCTTCGTCCGGATCCCTCCTGAGCAGGCGGACGTGATCGCCCTGACGCAGTTGCCCGAGGATATGGCGATCGGCCCGCGTCACCTGCGCGATTCTCGGGTAGCCTCCGACCGTTCCTGCATCGACCGACAGGATGTACGGCAACCCGTCTTCGGGGCACTGGATCGTCCCGGGAAAGACGCCGGCGCTTGGCATGCGGCCGTCGGACTTGCTCTCGAGCGCCGGTCCTTCAAGGCGCAATCCCATCCGGTCCGAACGCCGGTCAATGAGCCAGTTGGTGTCGAAGAACCTGGCGAGCACCTCGTCTGCGAAGAGCGGCGCTTCCTTGCCGACACAGGTACGCAGACCCCAACTGGTCGAGAGCGGCAGGCGGAACATCTCCGGCGTTTCCAGCGGAACCGTATCTCGTGACTCGAACGCCAGCACGTCGCCTGTTTGCAACGCCCTGCCCTGCAGCCCACCGAATCCCGCTTGCAGGTTTGTGGACCTGGACCCCAGTACGTCGTCGGCCTGCAATCCGCCGGCTATCGAAATATAGACCCGGACGCCAATCTCCGCAGAACCGGCCGCGAGCACGTCGCCGGGCATCGCCACGACGGACTTGTGCTGCAAAAGCGCGGCGCCATTGAGCGTGGCGGCGGTACGGGCACCGGTCAGCGCGAACAGGCAGGGTGCCTCGAAGCGCAGCACAGGGCCAAGCAGGGTCGCCTCAAGCGCCGGCGCATCCCAGTCGTTCCCCACCAACTTGTTGGCCAGCGCCAGGGACAGCGGATCGGCGGCGCCATTGGCCGGCACACCCAGGTGCCGCGATCCGATACGGGGCCCGGCCTGGATGGTCGTCTGCAGTCCCGGCTTGATGACCGTGATACTCATTGCTCGTATTCGTCAGCGTCGATCGCCTTGAAGCGCACACGCATCCCTACGGCAAGCGCGAACGGTTCCTCCGCCGCCGCGTCGAACAGCTTGCAGGGCGTTCGCCCAATGATGTTCCAGCCACCCGGACTTGCCATCGCGTACAGGCCCGTCCGGCCGTCCGCGATACCCACCGAACCGGCTGCAACCTGCTGCCGGGGCTCTTTGCGCCGCGGCATGCGGAAACACTCGTCGAGGCCGCCGATAAAGGCGAAGCCGGGCGTGAATCCGACCATCTCGACTTCGTAGTCGCGACTTGTGTGCTTCTCGATCAGGTCGGCGACCGCCATGCCTGTCACCTCCGACAATTCGTCCAGGTCGGGACCGAAATCGCCACCGTAGACGACCGGTATCTCGATCCGCTTCCCGGGACGCTCGGTTGTGTCGAGATCCGCGGCAATCGCGGACCGGATCACCCTGCTTGCGTCAAGGGCATCCTGTCGGGCGGCATCGAAACGCAGGATGACCGTGTCGATTCCCGCAACCACTTCGAGCCATTCGCCGGCCTCGCGCAATCGCAACGCGAGCGCGTGTGCCTCCCTTGGCGATGCCGCGTCGATGGAAAAAAGATCGTCACCGCAGCGTGTGAGCACGAATCTCGACTCCGTTGGATTCC
>JAOUNK010000091.1 GCA_029881015.1 Gammaproteobacteria bacterium
GGATACCGGCACGAAGATGATTCACATCGGGCGCAATACGCGCTCGACGATCGTCTCCAAGGGCATCTCGGCAGGACGCGCTCAGCAGTCCTACCGGGGGCTGGTCAAGATTCTGCCGCAGGCGGCAGGAGCGCGTAACCACACCCAGTGCGATTCGTTGCTCATCGGCAAGGAGTGTGGCGCGCACACCTTTCCGTACATGGAAATCAAACACCCATCGGCCAAAGTTGAACACGAGGCAACGACGTCGAAAATATCGGCGAACCAGCTGTTCTACTGCCGGCAACGTGGCATCTCGGAAGAAGATGCCGTCAACATGATCGTTAACGGCTTCTGTAAGGAAGTCTTCAAGGAACTCCCGATGGAATTTGCCGTGGAGGCACAGGCGTTGCTGAACGTCAGTCTCGAAGGCGCCGTCGGCTAGGAATAGACATGCTCGACATCAAGAATCTGCAAAGCCGCATCGGTGGCACTGAAATACTGCGAGGCCTCTCGCTGCACGTAGATGCCGGCGAAATACACGCCATCATGGGGCCGAATGGCTCCGGCAAGAGCACGCTTGCACAGGTTGTTGCGGGCCACCAGGACCACGAAGTCACCGGCGGCTCCGTCACGTTCAAGGGTGTGGACCTCCTGGAACTGGAACCCGAGGAACGCGCCCGGGAAGGCATCTTCCTGGGTTTTCAGTACCCGGTTGAGATTCCCGGGGTCAATAACGCCTACCTGCTCAAAGCCGCATTGAACGCCAGGCGCAAGCACCAGGGCCTGGACGAGATCGACGCGTTCGAATTCCTGAAACTCGCCAAGGAGAAGATGGCGATGCTTGGAATGGACCCCAAGTTTCTGAATCGCGGCGTGAACGAAGGTTTTTCCGGCGGCGAGAAGAAACGCAACGAGATCCTGCAGATGGCGATACTCGAACCGGAGCTGGCCATCCTCGACGAGACCGACTCCGGGCTCGATATCGACGCGCTAAAGGCCGTTGCGGAAGGCGTGAATTCGCTGCGAGATCCGGATCGAGCGATCATTCTTGTCACACACTATCAGCGCCTGCTCGACTACATCGAGCCGGACTTCGTGCATGTCTTGTCGGCGGGACGGATCATCAAGTCCGGTGACAAATCCCTGGCATTCGAACTGGAAGAGAAGGGCTACGACTGGGTCCGTGAGGCTGCCAACGGATGATGCGCCTCCCCACAGACAAATTGCAGGCCATCGTCGACCGCCTGCCGACGACACGCGATGAGGACTGGAAATACACGGACCTGTCGCGTGCGCGGGAGATAACGTCGCGCTGGCTCGATGCCGGCGGAGCAACGGTCGCCGCCGAGATCGCCGAGGATATAGCACGCATTACCGCATCGATTGATGCGGACTGGTTTGTGATCGCCAACGGCGAGTTGCGCCTTCCGGACGAGATACCCAACGTCACTGCCGCACGAGTGAATGCGGCGCCAACCGCTGAAAACGCGCTCGCTGAACTCAATACGGCGCTGTTGCTCGACGGCCTGCGCGTACGCATTGACGGCACGCCAGCGAAACCGGTCGGTATTCTCCTCATCGATGGCGCAGCCGACGCAGCGACCTCGCAGTCCTATGTCGACGTGGAGTTTGCAGCGCATTCGTCGGGTGAGCTGATCGAGTACCACGTATCGCTCGGCGCAACAGATCACTACGCCAATGGGGTCGTCAGGATTGCGGTAGGAGACAATGCATCAGCCAGGCACGTGCGTATCCAGGATCGCGACCTCAACCACGTCCAGACGGGTATCACGCACGTCAGCGTGGGTCGCGACGCAAAATTCTCGTCAGCCGGCTTCGACCTGGGTGGCGGACTCGTACGCAACGACATCCTGATAGATATCGCGAACCCTGGCGCCGATATCTCCTTCGACGGCCTGTACCTGGCCGGCGACGGACAGCACATCGATAACCACACGCGCGTCGACCATCGCGTTGGCCCGGCCATCTCGCGGCAAGAGTACCGTGGCATCCTGAACGGCAAGTGCCGTTGTGTATGGAACGGCAAGGCTATCGTGCACGAGGGCGCGGACGGCACGGATGCGGACCAGGCGAATCACAACCTTCTCCTGTCGGAAAAGGCGGAGATCGACGCCAAGCCCGAACTCGAGATATATACGGATGACGTGAAATGCAGCCATGGCACCACGGTCGGTCAGCTCGATGAGACTTCCCTCTTCTACCTGCGCACCCGCGGGCTCGACCAAGGGCATGCGACCCGGGTATTGATGCACGCGTTCGCGGCGGGACTGGTATCCCGGATCCCGGTCGAGGCCGCAAAGGCGACAGTCGGCGAACTGGTAGAGGCACGGCTCGCCGTGCTGATCAACACGGACGAGGACTTCTCCTGATGGGCGCACCCGTAAGGACTATCGCAGCGGCAGATTGGCGAGCGGATTTCCCGGCACTGAACCAGTCGGTTCACGGCCAGCCGCTGGTGTACCTTGACAGCGCAGCCTCCGCGCAGCAGCCCGGCGCCGTGATTGACGCCGTTGCCCGCTATCAGCGAGAGGACCACGCCAATGTGCACCGCGGCGTTCACACGCTTAGCCAGCGTGCAACAGAGGCCTACGAAGGTGCACGCGACAAAGTCCGCGAGTTCATCAATGCGGGCTCACGCACCGAGGTCGTACTCACGAGCGGCACCACGGAGGCTATCAATCTCGTCGCGCAGAGCTTCTGCCGCCCTCGCCTTGCGCCGGGCGACAAGATCCTGATTACGCATCTCGAGCACCACGCCAACATCGTGCCCTGGCAACTGGTCTGCGAACAAACGGGTGCTGAGCTCGTTGTCGCACCGATCAACGACAAAGGCGAAGTCGAGCTGGACAGGATGCTTGAACTCATCGATGACAAAGTATTCCTGATCGGTATCGCGCACGTTGCCAATGCGCTCGGCACCGTGTGTCCTCTCGACGAGGTCATTGAACAAGCCAGGCAACGCGGTATTCCCGTGCTCGTCGACGGGGCGCAGGGTGTCCCGCACCTGGATGTCGACGTGCAGGCACTGGGATGCGATTTCTATGCGTTCTCCGGGCACAAGATGTTCGGCCCGACCGGCACGGGCGTCCTCTACGGACGTGAGGAACTGCTGGAGTCGATGCCACCCTGGCAAGGTGGCGGCGACATGATTCTCGAGGTCAGCTTCGAAAAAACGATCTACAACGAGTTGCCCTACAAGTTCGAAGCGGGCACACCGAACATCTCTGGCGTCGTGGGGCTGGGCGCGGCGATTGACTACCTGCAGGCCATCGGCATGGCGAACATCGCCAGCTACGAGCAGGAATTGCATGACTACATGGTTGCCGAGTTGCAAAAGGTCGAGGGAATACGACTGATCGGTGAGGCACGCCACAAGGCGAGCGCACAGTCATTCCTGCTCGACGACATTCACTCACATGACCTCGGCACGATCCTCGATCACCAGGGCGTCGCCATCCGTACCGGTCACCATTGTGCGATGCCGCTCATGCAGCGCTTCGGCTTGTCCGGCACCGCGCGCGCGTCGCTTGCGTTCTACAACAACCGTGACGATGTCGACCGGCTTGTCGCCGCGCTCGGCAAGGCCAAAGAGATCTTTGCATGACGGCCACGGCGCGCGACATGCAGGACCTCTATCGCGAGCTGGTACTCGACCATTCTCGCAATCCACGCCATTTTGGCCGGCTCGAGGATGCGACCCACACCGCTGACGGCATCAACCCGCTGTGCGGCGATAAACTGCGGCTCTACCTGCGCGTAGATGATGCGGGCAATATTGAGTCGTCGAGCTTCGAGGGCAGCGGCTGCGCGATCTCTGTCGCCTCGGCATCGCTTCTTACCGATGCCGTTACCGGCCTGCCTGTCGAGCAGGCCCGACGCTGCTGCGCCACTGTTGCCGAGCGCCTGGCCGGCGACGAGAGCGCTGAGCTCGCGAGCAACCTCGAGAAACTGAGAGCGCTGGATGGCGTCCGCCAGTACCCGTCCAGGATCAAATGCGCGACGCTTGCCTGGCACGCATTGCGCTCAGCACTGAATCACGACGCCGTACCGGCCACCACGGAGTAAGTTGCAGCATGTTCGGTCACACCAATGAACCCGTAAACCTCATGCGCGATGTCAGCGCCGTCATTATCCCGGCCGGTGAAGTGGTAACGCTGCGCGAAGGCACCGAGGGATTCATCACCCAGGCGCTGGGAGGCAGTTTTACCGTGTATGTCGAGGGCAACCTCTTTCGAATCTCGGGCGCCGACGCCGACGCTTTGGGAAAAGAGCCCGTGCCGCCGCCGGCGATTCCGGAGAATGCCACTGACGAAGACATCGAGAGCGTAATCTGGGAGCAGCTCAAGACCTGCTACGATCCGGAGATCCCCGTTGACATCGTCAACCTCGGATTGATCTATCGCTGCGATGTGAGGTCGCTCGGCAACGGCGAACGTTCGGTCAGCGTCGACATGACGCTGACCGCACCGGGCTGCGGTATGGGCGATGTGCTTGTCCAGGACGCACGCGAAAAAATAGCCGTCATACCGACGGTGTCCGACGTCCACGTGGAGCTGGTATTTGACCCACCCTGGAATGTTGGCATGATGACCGACGAAGCAAGGCTGCAAACCGGCTTGATGTAAGTTTTAAGTGTAGGCTGTAATATATTGAAAACCTTAACAATTGTTCGCCATGCGAAATCCAGTTGGAGCAACACCGGCCTGCCCGACGCCAAGCGCCCCCTGAATCACCGCGGCAAGCGCGACGCGCCCGTCATGGGCCGGCGTCTTCAGAATCACGGGATCCGCCCGTCGCAGATCGTCTCGAGCCCGGCCACGCGTGCCTGGACGACCGCCAAGATCATCGCCCGCGCCATCAACTACCCGCGCGAGTTCCTGCAGAAGGACGACCGCCTGTATCTTGCGTCACTCGACGACATCCTGGATGTGGTCGTCGCCCAGGACAACAACTTCAATAACCTGATGATTGTCGGCCATAACCCCGGCTTGACGGATTTCGTGAACTACCTGGTACCCGGGCTGACGCACAATCTGCCCACGGCCGGCGTGGTGTCCGTCGAGATCGACCGGGACGACTGGTCCCTGTACGAACGGCCTGAAACCCGGCTGCTCGTCCACGACTGGCCCAAGAAGCCGGTCGCTTAGGCTAAGCCGCAAAGCCCCCTCGGCCGTCCCCACAGGCTGCCTTCAAGGCTTCGGACTGCTCGCGCTCCGGATCCAACGTAGTTCGACACGGCAAGAATCCCGGTTGATATTCAGCACTGCGGTACGTTGACCGCCAGCCCGCCCTGTGAGGTCTCCTTGTAATGCGACGACATGTCCTCGCCAGTCTGCCGCATCGTCTCGATCACCTGGTCAAGCGTCACTTTGTGGGTGCCGTCGCCATGCATGGCGAGCTTGGCAGCGTTAATTGCCTTCACGGCGCCCATCGCATTGCGCTCGATACAGGGAATCTGAACGAGCCCGCCAATCGGGTCACAGGTGAGCCCCAGGTTGTGCTCCATGCCGATTTCGGCCGCCTCTTCGATATGGTCATTGGAACCACCGAGCGCCGCGGCAAGCCCGCCGGCCGCCATCGAGCACGCGACGCCAACCTCGCCCTGGCATCCCATCTCAGCACCGGATATGGACGCGTTGACCTTGTAGAGTATGCCGATTGCTCCGGCCGTCAGCAGGAACGTCCGAATACGTTTCGCGTCAGCCCCTTTAACGAAGTCCGCGTAAAAGCGTATAACCGCGGGAATGATCCCGGCAGCACCGTTGGTTGGCGACGTCACGACACGACCTCCCGAGGCGTTTTCCTCGTTCACTGCGATCGCGTAGACGTTGACCCATTCCATCGCATCGAGGGCCTGGGGTTCGCCCCGATTCGAGAGCCTGGTGGCCAGTTTGCGCGCGCGGCGCAGGACGGACATCTGCCCGGGCAGCACACCCTCCGTGCTCATGCCGCGGTCGATACAGGCATTCATCGCCGCCCAGATTTCGTCCAGTCGCCTCTCGACGTTCTCCTTGGTGTCCCAGGTCAGCTCGTTTCGAAACACGAGCTCGGCGATACTGAGATTGTTCGCCGCCGCCAGCTCCAGCAGTGACGCGCCCGTCGAAAACAGCAGCGGCGGGTCCCGATCGTGCCCCGCCACCTCGGGCTCGTCGTTCCTCGCGATGAAACCGCCACCCACCGAGAAATAGTTGTCTTCCAGCAGGGTTGTACCGGCCGCGTCGTGCGCACGAAACGTCATGCCATTGGTATGGCGACCCAGTTCGCGTTCGAAGTTGAACGCAATATCCGTCCCGGGATCGAAACCGATCGCGCCGATACCCGGAACGTCAATACGCTTGTCCGCGCGAATGATCGCAAGCAGGCCGTCGATCTCGTCGGCATTGATTGTCTCGGGCCGGTGGCCGGCAAGGCCGAGCAGGATGGCCGAGTCAGTGGCGTGTCCCTTGCCCGTCCAGGCAAGAGACCCGAACAGGGTCACATCGATCCTGGCCACAGGCAGCCCTTCGATACTGTCGACGAACGCGCGCGCCGCCTTCATGGGCCCCACCGTGTGGGAACTCGACGGGCCGACGCCTATTTTGAAAATGTCGAACACACTGACCGCGGCCATCAATCGGAGCCCAGCGTAAGAAGGCTCGCATTGCCACCGACCGCGGAGATGTTGTTGCTTAACGTGAATTCGGTACCGAAGCGCTGCACGTAGTTCGGACCGCCGGCTTTCGGCCCGGTACCGGACAGACCCCTGCCACCGAACGGCTGCACGCCCACTACCGCACCAATCATGTTGCGATTGACGTACAGGTTACCGGCCCCGCAATTCGCGGCAACGCCGGCCACCCTGGAATCGATGCGACTGTGCAAACCCATGGTCAGCCCGAAGCCGGTCGCATTCACGGCGGCGAGCATCTTGTCCAGGTGGCGGCTCTTGAATTTGACCACGTGCAGCACCGGACCGAACTGCTCTTCCGTCAGCGCGCCGATGTCGTCGATTTCCACGAGCGTCGGTGCGAAATAGGTACCGCTGCGGGTTTCATCGGGTAACGTGCATCGATGCACGACCCTCTGCTCCCTGGCCATGCGCTCGATATGCGCATCCAGCGTGACCCTGGAGGGATCGTCGATGACCGGCCCGACATCCGTCGACAGTTGCCTCGGGTCGCCGATGACCAGTTCATCCATGTAGCCCTTGAGCAAGTCGAGCGTACGCGGTTCGATCTCATCCTGGACGCACAGCAGGCGCAGCGCCGAACATCGCTGACCGGCGCTGTTGAATGCAGAATAGATGGCGTCGTGCACGACCTGTTCCGGCAATGCCGAACTATCGACAAACATGGCGTTCTGGCCGCCCGTCTCGGCAATCAGCACGCCAATCGGGCCATCGCGACTCGCCAGCGTCTGGTTGATGGTCTGAGCGACTTCCGTCGAACCGGTAAACACCACACCCGCTATGCGCGGGTCGGCAACCGCCCTGCCGCCAACCAGCCTGCCGCTGCCGGGAATGAAATGCAGGATGTCCGCCGGCACACCCGCCTCGTGCAGCAGCTGCACCGCACGGTACGCCACCAGCGGCGTTGGCGCAGCCGGTTTCGCGAGCACCGCGTTGCCCGCGGCCAGTGCCGCCGTAACCTGCCCCGTAAAGATAGCCAACGGGAAATTCCATGGGCTGATGGCGATGAACACGCCGCGCCCACGCATCGTGTATGTATTGCGTTCCCCGGTCGGCCCGGGCATCACGATCGGGTCGCCGAAATGCTTTCTCGCCTGGGCACCGTAGTACCGCATGAAGTCGACAGCCTCACGCAGCTCCGAAATGGAGTCAGGTATGCTCCTGCCGCCCTCCATGACGCAAAGGCGCAGAAGCTCGTCCTTGTGAGCCTCAAACAGGTCGGCAGCCCGATTGAGAATGTTCGCCCTTTCGTGACCGCCCAGGCGATCCCAGGCCGGTTGTGCGGCGACCGACAGCTCGATTGCCCGGTCAATATGTTCTTCAGATACCTGGTGGCAAACACCGACGACTTCCGAGGTGTTCGCAGGATTGACTGACGGATCCTCCCGGCCGTTTACCTCTTGCCCGCCGATGATGGGCCTGCCCGTTATCGACTTCTGGCTGGCCGCGTGGAGCTCGGTCAGCAGCTCCCGGCTGACAGTGCGGTCTGCCAGGTTGATGCCTCGCGAGTTATCGCGCTCCGGCCGGAAGATATCAGCCGGTGCCGGAATCCGGTCGTGCGCCGCGTAATCGTGCTTGGCTGCCAGTTCCAGCGGGTCGGCGACGATGTCCATCACGTCGATCGACTCATCGGCGATCTTGTTGACGAAAGAGGTGTTCGAGCCGTTCTCGAGCAACCGTCTCACGAGGTACGGCAGGAGATCTTCGTGATTGCCGACGGGCGCATACACGCGGCATGGCCGATCGTGCTTCTCCGGGTCAACGACCTCGGCATACAGTTCCTCACCCATGCCATGCAGGCGCTGGAACTCGTAATCGCGGCGCGATCCTGCGAAATGCAGAATACTCGCGAGTGTGTGCGCATTGTGCGTTGCAAACTGCGCGTAGATTTTCTCGCCCGCGCCGAGCGCCGCACGCGCCGCCGCCAGGTACGAAACGTCCGAATGTGACTTGCGCGTAAACACAGGGTAACTCTCGAGCCCCTGTTCCTGCGCCCACTTGATCTCACTGTCCCAGTACGCGCCCTTCACCAGCCGCACCGGGATACGACGGCCGACATCGCCGGCCAGCTCGATCAGGAAACGCATGGCGTCGTTACCACGCCGCTGGTAGGTCTGCAGTGCAACGCCGAAGCCGTCCCAGCCGTCGAGCGCCGGGTCCCGGTAGACGCGCTCGAAAATGCCAAGCCACAGCTCGAGTCGATGCGCCTCTTCGGAGTCGATCGTCAGGCCGATGCCAACTTCCTTGGCATGCAGGGCGAGTTCCCGCACGGCTGGCAGCAGCTCTGCCATGACACGCTCTTCGTGAGAAAACTCATAGCGCGGGTGCAGTGCCGACAGTTTCACCGAGATTCCGGGCGCTGAGAAAACGTCCGGGGCGTCGACCTGCGGACCGTCGGCGATACTCTTGATGCCCGTGTGGTAGTTGTCCAGGTAACGTTGCGCATCCGCTGCAGTCAGTGCCGATTCGCCCAGCATGTCGAACGAGTAGCGGTATGGCAGGTCCGTGCTTTTGAGCGCGCGTTTCAGCGCCTCGCCGATCGTGCGCCCCATGACGAACTGGTGGCCCATGATCTTCATGGCCTGGCGCATCGCACCACGCACCACGGGTTCACCTGCACGCGTAACCAGTTTGCCGAGCAGCCGCGCCGGACTGCGTCCCGAGATCTCGTCGAGCGTCAGTATCTTGCCGGTCAGCATCAGTCCCCAGGTCGAGGCGTTGACGAACAGGGAATCACTGGTACCAACATGGTCCTGCCACTTCGCCGACGTAATCTTGTCCGCGATCAGGCGATCGGCCGTGTCGGCGTCCGGAATCCTCAACAGGGCTTCCGCGATGCACATGAGCAATACGCCTTCATCCGACGACAGGTCGTACTGCTGCAGGAACGCCTCAATGCCACCCTCGTTCTTCGTGTTCTTGCGGACGGCACGAACCAGTTGCGCCGCCGTATCGAGAATCTTCCTGCGCGCGGACTCACCGGGATCCGCCAACGCGGCCAGCTCCCGGACGATCGACTGCTCGTCTGCCAGGTATTTATCGTTGATGTAGGGAATGCTGCCGGGCTGCGCAGCCGGTTGATCGATGAAGCTCATAAGACACTCCGTACGTCCACGTCGAGTGGATTCGTGTTATTGCCCGCGGGCGGGCCTGAGGCCGGCGATTATAGGGCATTAAATGCGAGACCGGCACAGGTATTGACACGGATTCTCAGCCTTTCCCGCGATTCCGGTCGCGCAGCATACGGCGAGTATGTTTGTCCGGCCGGCCAGGCGTTGTCGGCATCCGCAGGCGATCGCTGCGCAGGTCGCCAAGGTGGCTTTCCCGCGCGGCGATACTCTCTTCGGCCTCGCTGTAGCAGGACCGTGCCTCGGCCGCCGGTCCGCGCCGCGAGGGAATACCCACAACCGTCAGTTCGTAGGTAAGCTGATTGCGGACTACCCGAATCCGATCGCCAATCGTCACCTTGTTCGAGCTGCGTGATCGTTCCCCGTTCAAACGGATATGCCCGCCCTGCACCGCGGCGCTTGCA
>JAOUNK010000420.1 GCA_029881015.1 Gammaproteobacteria bacterium
GGGCGCGGCGTCATGGATCGACGCGCAGGGCAAGTATTCCGACCCGAGAGTGATGCCCTATCCGGAACATGCGTTCGAGGTCGGGTGCGTACCTGAGGCGGCCGCCGGCACGACTTTCAAATTCGAGGTAAAAGTCGAGATGGGCGACGTCACGAATAGCCTCGACCCGCGCGCCGAAGTGGTCCTGTGGTAGTGCTACTGCCTAGTTGATGGCGGTTACCGGCACAGCGGCATTCGCATGCTCCGCGAAGAAACGCAAGGTCTTCTCGAGGACGTAGGTAATATTGCTGTTGTTCTTGAAGGAGTGACCCTCGTTGTCGATGATCACGACTTCCGCATCGTTGCCTGAACGCTGCAGCGCCTCCTTGAATTCAAGGGCCTGTTCTTCGGGAACAGTGCTGTCTGACTCGCCGTGAAACGCGATTACCGGTACGACCAGCTTATCTATGTTGTACATCGGAGAGAGGCGCTTGAGCGCTTCCTTCTCCCGCCTCGGGTCACCGACAGCCGTCTTCCAGTACTCGTACGCGAAGTAAGCATCGTCTTTCTTGTAGTGCTTGAGCTGCGCAAGAATGTCGACTGGGGCCGACCAGGACACGGCCGCCGAATAAAGATCCGGATACCTCACGGTGCTCATCAGGGCTGCATAGCCACCGTAGCTGTGCCCGAAAATAAAGACGTTGCCGGGATCGGCGAAGTTGTTCTGTATCGCCCAGTGCGCGCCGTCGGCGATATCGTCGATCATCACCGTGTCGATATTGCGTATTCCCGCGAGCAAGTGCTCCCGGCCATAGCCCGTGGAACCGCGGAAATTGACGCGCAGGACGTTGTAGCCGCGCGTGGCGAAGAACTGTACCCAGGCATCGAAATACCACTCGTCCCGAACGAACGGCCCGCCATGCGGCAGAACCACGAGTTTCTTCACTTCGGCGCCGGCGGTCGCCGGGTTGAGGTAACCGTGGATGGTGTGTCCGTCGCGCGCCTCGTATTCAACGAACTCGGTCTTTGACAGCACGCTGCTGTCGAGCTCCTCATTGGCGATGGCAATGGTGAACAACACCTTGGTTTCAGGGTGGAAAACGGAATATCGCCCCGGGTCCACGTCACTGTAGGAATAAATCAGCAAGGTTTTGGCGTCATCACTCCAGTCGAAAATCCGGTTGTCGTGATCGGGCCTGTGCTCGTCGATAAGGTCCTGGTATTGCTGGAAGCGCTCGTCGAACCAGATGGACCTGGCGCGCTCCTCTTCGACGCGAAGACCCACCACTTTCTCGCTCGCGTCATCGAACAGGACAAAGGTACTCTCTATGTGACCGCCCCCGATGTCGTACTTGTCGCTCGCATAGAGATCCTCGACCACCCGCTTTTCCCTGACGTTGTACTTGACGAGTTTGAACCGATCGCTGTCCCGATTGGTGGCCATGTAGATGTGGTCATTGTCGTAATCGAAGGACTCGAGGCTGACCCGCTTGGTCAGGTACGTCTTTCCTGTATGGCCGAGGGTGTTGGCGCCGTCCTGTGAGTAGTCATCGTAGACTTCCCATTCCTGCGTGTCTTCGTTCAAGGCCAGGAACTGCAGCTCGTCTTTCTTGTAACGAACGCCGAGGCGCACATCGCCGTCGCGATCGATCGTCCAGTAATCGACATCCAGCTTCGGTTCGAAAACGAGCTCGCGTTCTTCGCCCGTATAGATATTGACCTTGACGATGGCGGGATCGCCGTCCACGTTCCAGGACTGTGCCAGGATGTGCTCGTGATCGTCACGCAGCAGGTGCTTGACGCTCCAGGCTCGCAGGTTTTTCCGGAGACTCCTGCCGCGATCTTCGTCGAAGGCGCTCAGCAATTTCAGATGGTTGGTACCGTCGGTGTCGACGGCGAAGACCTCGCTGCCGCGCGTATAGACGATACGGCGATTGGTCAGCCACCGCCAGGAGCGGGGGCGCGAGTTTCCAAAAGGCAGGTCCTCGATCTGTTTCCCGGTCTCCGTGCTGTGCACGACCATGTAGTAGCCGCTCGGCGACCACTGCATGTAGGCGACCTTCGAGCCATCCGGCGACATGCCGAAGAGCGTGTTTCTCGTTCGCTTGAGCAATACATGGATGGGCGGTGGTTCCGCCGTAGTAGCGTCCACCGTGACTGCAGTCTCGGTGCCGGTTTCTTCTGCCTGAACGGCACCTGCAATGGCGAGCATCGTCACCGCGGTGAGCGCAGTATTTCTTATTCCTGACATTGGCCCGGCTCCCTACCAGTCCTTGAAACGCGAATTGCGTCGCGGCCCACAGTATAGCGACATTCGATCGCCACAGGTCTGCTACAGTTCTCAGATGCGCGGCTTTCTTGTTCTTGTTTTCGGCGCCCAGCTGGCAGCCAGTATGCCGGATCCCGACGAGGCGGTGATCGCCTGGACGGCCGCAGGAGAATTTTGCGAGCCGGAAACGGTTCTGCCCCTCCCCGACGACACGTTGCTTGTCTCGAATGTCTGCGACTTTCGCAAAGCCGGCAATGGCTTCCTGACATTGCTCGACGGCACAGGCGCGGTGATCGACTGGCGTATCGTCGAGGGTCTCGATGCCCCGCTCGGCATGGCGCTCGTCGATGGCCTTCTGTACGTCGTCGACAACAACCAGGTACGGATCCTCGAGTGGCCCGGTTACCAGGCCAGGGAG
>JAOUNK010000092.1 GCA_029881015.1 Gammaproteobacteria bacterium
CTTTCCGAAACGCATGCCGAGAAGATCTGCAAGATCATGGACCAGGCGATGAAAGTTGGCGCGCCGGTCATTGGCATCAACGACTCGGGCGGAGCGCGCATCCAGGAAGGCGTCGTCTCGTTGGGAGGCTACGCCGAAGTATTCCAGCGCAACATGCTGGCTTCCGGTGTCGTGCCGCAGATTTCGCTCGTGATGGGTCCTTGTGCCGGCGGTGCGGTTTACTCGCCGGCGATGACCGACTTCATCTTCATGGTCAAGGACACGTCCTACATGTTCGTGACCGGCCCGGATGTCGTAAAAACCGTCACGCACGAGACAGTGACGGCGGAGGAGCTGGGGGGCGCCGTCACGCATTCGACCGTGTCAGGTGTTTGCGACTGCGCCTACGAAAATGACGTCGAAGCACTGCTCATGACGCGGCGTTTCATCAATTACCTGCCGTCGAACAATCGGGAAAAAGCCCCGTACCGCCCAACACCGGACGCGGCGGATCGTAAGGAGATGTCGCTGGACACGCTGGTCCCCGACAACCCGAACAAGCCCTACGACATCAAGGAAGCGATATACAAGATTGTCGATGACAAGGAGTTCTGGGAACTGCAGCCCGACCATGCGAAGAACATCGTCATCGGTCTCGCGCGCATGGAAGGCAACCCGGTGGGCATCGTCGCGAACCAGCCGCTCGTTCAAGCCGGCTGCCTCGATATCAAGTCGTCAATAAAGGCCGGGCGTTTCGTACGCTTTTGCGATGCCTTCAATATCCCGATCATTACGCTTGTCGACGTACCGGGCTTTATGCCGGGCAGTGCCCAGGAATACGGGGGCATCATCAAGCATGGTGCCAAGTTGCTATTTGCGTATGCCGAGGCAACGGTGCCGAAGATCACGATCATAACGCGCAAGGCTTACGGCGGCGCCTACGACGTCATGGCGTCCAAGCACCTGCGTGGTGACGTCAATCTCGCTTGGCCGAGCGCCGAGATTGCGGTCATGGGCCCGAAAGGTGCTGTGGAAATCATCTTCCGGAAAGACATCGGGGACGAAGCGAAGATCGCGGAGCGTACCGAAGAATATCGGCAGAAATTCGCCAACCCGTTTATCGCGGCGGGTCGCGGCTATATCGACGACGTAATTGCACCGCACGCCACGCGCAAGAGAATTTGTCGCTCACTGGCGATGCTGCGGAACAAGAAGCTCGACAATCCCTGGCGCAAGCACGACAACATTCCGCTGTAAGCTCAGGCTGAACAAAAGGACAGCAGTGTTTAAGAAGATTCTGATTGCCAATCGCGGCGAGATAGCCTGCCGGGTCATAAAGTCGGCGCGAAAAATGGGCATCAAGACCGTAGCCGTCTACTCTGACGCCGATAGAGATGCGCTGCACGTGCAGTTGGCGGACGAGGCGGTGCATATTGGCGCGTCCCCGTCGGCTGAGAGTTACCTTGTCGCCGACCGCATTATCAAGGCCTGCATCGATACGGGTGCGGAGGCCGTTCACCCCGGCTACGGGTTTCTGTCCGAGAACTCGTCGTTCTGCGAGGCGTTGGCCGGGAAGGGCATTGCCTTTATCGGGCCGAAGACCCGGGCCATCGAAGCAATGGGTGACAAGATCACCTCGAAGAGGCTGGCCGACAAGGCAAAAGTCAATACGATTCCCGGCTACACGGACGTCGTTAAGGATGCGGAGCAGGCCGTTGAGATTGCCAGGGATATTGGTTATCCCGTCATGCTTAAAGCGAGTGCCGGCGGCGGCGGCAAGGGCATGCGTATAGCGCACGATGACGCCGGGTGTCGCGATGGGTTCGAGCGAGCCGCGAACGAAGCGCGATCGAGTTTTGGTGACGATCGCATTTTCATCGAGAAATTCATCGAGGAACCTCGTCACATCGAGATCCAGATCATGGCCGACAGCCATGGCAACATCATCTATCTCAACGAACGTGAGTGCTCGCTGCAGCGCCGGCACCAGAAAGTCATCGAGGAGGCGCCGTCACCGTTCCTTGACGAGCAGACACGCAAGTCGATGGGTGAGCAGGCGGTGGCGCTCGCGAGGGCGGTGGACTACGAGTCTGCCGGCACGGTCGAGTTCATCGTCGACCCGCAACGCAACTTCTATTTCCTCGAGATGAACACGCGCCTGCAGGTTGAGCACCCGGTCACCGAACTGACGACGGGTATCGATCTCGTCGAACTCATGATTCGCGTCGCGGCGGGGGAGAAGTTGCCCATCGCCCAGAAGGACGTCGGCATCAATGGCTGGTCTATCGAGTCTCGTGTCTACGCCGAGGATCCGCTGCGGAATTTCCTGCCATCGACGGGCCGGCTGATCTACTACCGGCCGCCTGCCGAGGACGATCACGTGCGCGTCGACACGGGGGTGTACGAGGGCGGCGAAGTGTCGATGTTTTATGACCCAATGGTCGCGAAGCTGATCACCTGGGGTGAGGATCGCGACCAGGCGATCGAGAAGATGCGCACCGCGCTCGACAAATTCCTGATCCGCGGCATTTCGACCAACGTCAGTTTTCTCTCGGCTCTCATGGCACACGAGCGATTTGTTACCGGCAATATAAGCACGAACACGATCGCTGAAGAGTACCCGGAGGGCTTCCACCCAGGGGATATACCACTGGAAGACCCGGCCACGATCATTGCCGTTGTTGGTTCGATGGTCAGGAAATACCGGGATCGCGCAGCGCAGATAGATGGCCAGTTGCCCGGACACAGGCGGCTCGTGCCGGCGGACTGGGTGGTTCTCCTGAACGGTGCATATCATGCAATTTCGGTCGAACCCGAGGTTGGCGGACACGATGTCCGCTATAACGGCAAGACGTATGCCGTGCGCAGCAACTGGGAGTTCGGGCAGAGTCTTTTCGCCGGGACGATAAAC
Organism: Gammaproteobacteria bacterium; assembly: GCA_029881015.1. Classification (GTDB taxonomy): domain Bacteria; phylum Pseudomonadota; class Gammaproteobacteria; order Steroidobacterales; family Woeseiaceae; genus UBA1847. The sequence goes on from JAOUNK010000092.1 coordinate 2,891, forward strand.
GGTGAAGCCGTGTTCGTGCAGGTCTCCCGTACGAACCAGGTATACCGCCTGTCACGCAGTGGCTCGGAGACCGAGGTCATTGTGCTGAGTCCCCGTGCGGCCGAATTGCACAAAATCATGCCCCACAAAGAGCCCCCGGACCTGTCAAGGCACCTGGTCGCGCCCATGCCGGGACTTCTCGTCTCGGTATCGGTTGCTGCAGGTGATGAAGTGAAGGCGGGCGATGAACTCGCGGTGCTCGAGGCGATGAAGATGGAGAACGTATTGCGCGCGGAACGCAACGGTGTTGTCGTCAAAGTACATTTCGAGCAGGGCGCGAGCGTAGAGGTCGATGATGTGATCATGGAGCTCGAGTAGTCATAGTGTCGTCACAAGACACCACTGTACAGGTAGAGGATATCCTGGGTGGCGATCGGCGCGCGCTGGCGCGGGCCATTACCATCGTGGAATCAACGCGTCGCGACCACCGTGCCGAAGCGGGCGCGCTGCTGGAGCAACTCATGCCGCACACCGGGAATTCGATTCGTGTCGGAATTTCCGGTGCGCCGGGCGTTGGCAAGTCGACATTCATCGAGGCATTGGGCAACCATGTCATCGATCAGGGTTACAAGCCGGCCGTCCTGACCGTGGATCCGTCGTCGGCAATAAGCGGCGGTTCGATCCTCGGCGACAAGACACGCATGGAAACCCTGGCGCGTCGGGCGGAGGCGTACATTCGTCCTTCCCCATCGGGAATGACGCTCGGCGGTGTGACGCGCCGCAGTCGCGAAACGCTGTTGCTGTGCGAGGCAGCGGGTTTCGACGTGATCATCGTAGAGACGGTCGGTGTGGGGCAGTCCGAGACCAGGGTTGCGGATATGACCGACATCTTCGTCCTGCTGCTGCAGCCCGGAAGCGGTGACCAGTTGCAGGGCATCAAGCGCGGCATCATGGAGCTGGCCGACCTGGTCCTGATCAACAAGGCGGACGATGATCTCGAGGAAATGGCGCGCAAATCGGCCAGCGAATATCGGCACGCACTTGCTTTGCTCCGGCCCCGAACCTCTGATTGGCGTGTCGAAGTGCAAACCTGCTCGGCACGTGACGGCGCCGGTGTTGATGAAGCCTGGGATGCGATTACCCGTCATCAGCATACCGTTCTGAACAGTGGCCTGCTGGATACCCGACGGGCTGAGCAGGCACGCTCGTGGATGTGGTCGGAGGTTCAGGACAGCCTGATTGCCGACCTCATGGATGATGCGGCAGTGCGCGAACAGATACCGGTACTTGAAGAGGCTGTGAGCTCTGGCAAAATCCCTGCTGCGACAGCGGCAGAACGTCTGTTGGCAGTCTACCGTAACGCAGGGAAACCATGAGCGAGAAACCAGTCACCAGGCCGTTCAGGATTCTCGGCATTCAGCAGATTGCCGTTGGCGGGCCGGACAAGGACCGCCTGCGCACGCTTTGGGTCGACACGCTCGGGCTCGAGCTCGACGGTAACTATCGCAGCGAGAAAGAAAACGTCGATGAAGACATCGCGTTTCTTGGCTCGGGGCCGCACCGGGTCGAGGTCGACCTGATGCAGCCACTTGATGCCGACGCAAGACCGAGGGTTCACATGCCACCCCTGAATCACGTTGGGCTGTGGGTCGACGATTTGCCGGCGGCCGTGCAATGGCTTGAGGAGCACGGTATGCGGTTCGCGCCTGGCGGCATTCGCAAGGGCGCGTCAGGTTACGATATTTGTTTCATCCACCCGAAAGGTAACGAAGAATTTCCCATCGGCGGGGAAGGGGTTCTGATCGAACTCGTTCAGGCTCCTGCCGATGTTATCGAGGCTTTATCATGAATATCCTGTATGTATTCCCCGGCCAGGGCTCGCAGTATGAGGGCATGGGCAAAGACATTTGCGAGGCCTATGACACGGCTCGCCGGATTTACGACGCGGCAAGCGAAGTATTGGGCTATGACATTGCCGATATGTCATTCAATAATCCGAATGACGAGCTCAACCTGACACGCAATACGCAGCCGGCGCTGCTGACCCACCACATTGCCTGTCTCGAAGTGTTCAGGGAAAAGACTGGCGGGACCATACAGCCGACGATGGCGGCGGGACACAGCCTGGGAGAATACTCGGCCCTCGTGGCCGCAAACGCGCTCACCTTCGAGACGGCGCTCCGGCTGGTGCAAAAGCGTGGCGAACTGATGGGCGCACACGGTGAAGGTGAAATGACCGCGTTCATGATGGCCGTAGACGACATCCAGCCGCTGGCCGAGGAGTACAAGTGCGCGATCTCGGCCTGCAATCAGCCCCAGCAAACGGTGGTCGGCGGTTCCTCGGCCGACCTCGAGGCACTCGAGGCGGCTGTTGCCGAGAAGTTTCCGCGCAAGCGCGCGATTCGGCTGAAGACCGAGGGCGCATTTCATACCTTCTACATGGACAAGGCCGCGGATTTGTTCCGGGAAGTCCTCATGGAGGCCGAGATGTCCGTGCCCGGGATCAAGGTGCTGTCGAACTACACGGGCGGCTTTCACGATGCCGATCCGGCGGGCATCAAGGAACGACTGTATTTTCAGCTCAAGCACCCCGTACTGTGGGATGCAAACCTGATGACCGCGTTCGGCGAGGGCGTGGCGAGGGTTTACGAGTTCGGTGGCGGCATCGGCACAGGGGAGGCGCACGAGAAGCGTCCGAACCTCGAGGGCATGATCAAGAAGGCGACCCGTGCTGCTGAAAGCGAGGCCGTCTACATCCCCGTCATTAACCGCCAGACGATCGAAGACGCGGTCGCCGGAGGGGGCGAGTAGTGTCCCAGGTCTGCAAAAAGGGAATTGTTCTCGCCGGCGGTACCGGTTCACGTCTGCACCCGTTGACCATCGCGGTCAGCAAGCAGCTGATGCCGGTTTACGACAAGCCGATGATCTACTACCCCATCGCGGTGTTGATGCTCGCGGGTATTCGAGACATCGCCATCATTACGACGCCCGACGATCAAGAGCTGTTCAGGAGCCTTCTGGGTGACGGGTCGCAATGGGGCGTGAAATTCAGTTACGCGGTACAGCCTGAACCCGCCGGTATCGCACAAGCCTTTTTGATCTGTGAGGAATTCATCGCAGGCGATTCCGTCGCCCTTATCCTCGGCGACAATATCTTCTTCGGTCATGGCCTGTCGAACCAATTGCGTGCGGCGGCGGCTCGCACCGAAGGCGCGACCGTGTTTGCGTACCACGTCAACGACCCGGAGCGTTACGGTGTTGTGAGTTTCGACGAAACAGGCAAGGCAGTCGATATCGATGAAAAACCGGCCGCGCCAAAATCCAGTTATGCCGTCACCGGTATCTACTTCTACGATGCGCAGGTTGTCGGCCTGGCGAGATCGCTCAAGCCATCAGCGCGCGGCGAACTCGAAATCTCGGATCTCAATCGAAGTTACCTTGCCCAGAATGCATTGAACGTCGAGGTTCTTTCGCGTGGTTCGGCCTGGCTCGATACAGGAACGCATGAGTCGCTCCTGGGCGCGGCCAGATTTATCGAGATCGTGGAGCAGAGGCAGGGGCTCAAGATTTGCTGTCCCGAGGAGGTCGCCTATGTGTCGGGTTTCATCGACGCCTCACAGGTCAGGGCGCTTGCTGCAAAACTGGATCAGAATGAATACGGTCGTTACCTGCTGCGCATACTTGAAGAGGCGGTATTCAGGTGAAAGTTGAAGCCACCCCGTTGGCAGACCTGAAGTTGGTTCGGGCAGACGTCTTTCAAGACGCGCGCGGAGTTTTTCTTGAAACCTGGAACGCACGAGAATTTGCCAGGGCCGGCATCGATGCCGAGTTCGTCCAGGATAACCTGAGTATCTCGGTGCAGCACACGCTGCGGGGCCTTCACTACCAGGTAGAAAAGCCCCAGGGAAAACTGGTGAGAGTTGTTCAGGGCGAGGTGTTTGACGTTGCGGTAGATATCAGGCGCTCTTCGCCAACCTTCGGGTGCTGGTATGGCGACGTCATTACAGCGAAAAGAAACCTTGCGCTGTGGATCCCGCCCGGTTTCGCTCACGGCTTCCTGGTATTGAGCCAGGTCGCGACGTTCGAGTACAAGTGCACGGACTTTTATGCGCCGGAGCATGAGCGCGCCATTCGCTGGAACGATCCGGACATCGGTATAGAGTGGCCGCTTCCAGAGGGCGCCGAACCAAAGCTGTCTGATAAAGATGCGGCTGCCACCGCATTTCGGGACGCAGATACGTATTCATGAAAATTCTTGTAACGGGCGCAGGCGGTCAGTTAGGGAGGACGCTCCTGGCCGCTGGTCCGCCCGATGTGACCATGGTCGGTCTCGACCGGTCTCAACTGGATATTGCGGAACCGGGCCAGGTGTTGGCGTGCCTGCAACGCGAGAGGCCGGATGTCGTTGTCAATTGTGCTGCGTATTCCGCGGTCGACCTTGCAGAATCCGAGGTGGCGAAGGCGAGAAAGGCCAATGCTGCCGGGCCGGAGAATCTCGCGATCGTAGCCCGAGACAGTGGCGCACGTCTTATTCACCTCTCCACCGACTACGTATTCGACGGTCGAGCGACGGTCCCGTACCCGCCCGGTGCATTGCAGAACCCGCTGAGCGCTTACGGTGCCTCAAAATGTGAGGGTGAGCAGCGCATTCATGACGTTCTTGCGGGAAACTCCGTTGTTTTGCGATCGTCCTGGTTGTACAGCGAGTATAGCGGCAACTTTGTGAGCACAATGTTGCGACTGTTTCGTGAGCGCGAGGATGTATCCGTTGTTAACGACCAGACAGGGTCGCCAACATGGGCGCGTTCGGTCGCCGATGCTATATTCGCGTTTGTTGCGAAGCCGGACATCGCCGGCACCTACCACTGGTCGGATGCGGGGCAAGCCAGTTGGTATGACTTCGCTTGCGCGATCCACGAAGAGGCGTTGGATTTGGGGCTGCTGGACAAGAAAGTTGATATCCGGGCGATCGCGACGCGCGATTACCAGGCTGCGGCGAAACGCCCTGCGTACAGCGTGCTCGACTGCTCTTCCACGTCTGAGGCGCTAGGCTTGAAGCAGACACCGTGGCGTCAGAATCTGCGAGCAATGCTCGAGGTCGTCGTACGATGAGCAACGTTCTCGTAACGGGCGGTGCGGGGTTCATTGGCGCCAATTTTGTGCACTACTGGTTACAGCAGTATCCCGGTGACCGGGTCGTCGTCCTGGATGCCCTGACTTATGCCGGCAACCTGGCGAGCCTGGCGCCGGCCAGTCGCAATCCGGCCTACCGGTTTGTTAAGGGCGATATCTGCGATACCTCGCTCGTCGCCGCGCTGCTGCATGAAGAGAGTATCGATACCGTGGTGCACTTCGCAGCGGAGTCGCACGTGGACAGATCGATAAGCGGACCCGGCGCGTTCATCCAGACCAATATGGTCGGGACGTATTCGCTGCTCGAAGCGGCGCGCGCACACTGGCTCAAAGGAGGCAAAACGATCGAGCATCGCTTCCACCACGTTTCGACTGACGAGGTTTATGGCTCTCTTGGCGCGGACGATCCTGCATTCGATGAGCAGACCGCCTATGCCCCTAACTCACCGTACTCGGCGAGCAAGGCCGGTTCTGATCACCTGGTTCGTGCCTATCATCACACTTATGGTGTACAGGTAACGACGAGCAATTGTTCCAATAACTACGGCCCGTACCAGTTCCCGGAGAAGTTGATTCCACTCATGGTCGTCAACGCGCTCAGCGGCAGGTCGTTGCCCGTTTATGGTGATGGCAGCAATATTCGGGACTGGCTGTTCGTCGAAGATCACGTGCGCGCGATCGATCTGGTCATCAAGGAAGGCAAGGTGGGAGAGACCTACAATATCGGCGGCAACGAGGAACACGCCAATCTCGACATCGTGAATCGCCTGTGCGCCTGCATCGACGAGGTGTTCGACGCCGACGGATCGCTGGCGGAACGTTTTCCCGATGCGCCTGCGTCGTCGGGTACGGCGACGGCATCGCTGATCACGATGGTCAAGGATCGCCCGGGCCATGACTGGCGCTACGCCATAGATGCAAGTCGAATCCAGAACGAGTTGGGCTTTGAGCCGGCGCACGATTTCGCATCAGGCCTGCGCAGCACGGTCGATTGGATGCTCGCGAACGAGGACTGGTGGCGCGCTATCCTCGATGACAGCTATAGGAGCTGGATCGAGGACCAGTACGAGACGCGATGATCAGGGCTGCCAGTTAGTGTCGTTCAAGCGCATCGTCGAAAAGACCTGGCTGGCCACGTTCATCGTGGTCGCTCTCGTCTTCGTGCTCGTGTATTTCCGGGACGACGCGGACAAGATGGCCAGGGTGCTGGACGCGAACGTGCGCATGCTGGGTTGGGCGGTCATCGCACAGATCGCATATTTCTTCACCACCGTCGTTACCTGGCAAAAGGCGCTTCTGTACGCGACCGGCAGGACCGTGGCATTGCGGGAAGGCCTGACCCAGATCCTGATGGTCAATTTCGGCAAGTACATTCCCGGCAAGGTCTGGGGCATGGCCGCGCGTGGCAAGCGCCTGACAGAATCGGGTTATGACGTCGAGGAAATTGCGCGCGCAAGCTATCTCGAGCAGATTCTCCTGCTCCTGACGGGCTTCGCGATCGCCTTGTCCGCCGCGGCGCTGGCTCTCGGCAATCCGCTTTACTGGCTCGGTCTCGTACTGGCCGTAATCGCAATACTCCTGTTCAGGCACGGAGACCACGTCATCGGCAAATTGGCCAAGGTGGTTCCCCAGGCAGCTCGGCTGTTGCGCTTTTTCGAAGTTCGCATGGGTACCATCCCGGTCATAAAGCTCTCGATCGGCTATGCCCTGCAATGGCTGTTTCTCGCCGGGGCATTCACCTTCGTTTGTACAAGCATCATCAGCGTCGAACTCAGTCCGGAGAACGTTGCCGTTTTCGTGCTGAGCCTGACTGCGGGATTCCTGGCCGGGTTCCTGGCGCTGTTCGCTCCGGGAGGCGTTGGTGTACGAGAAGGTGTCGGGGCGGCGATACTGATGTCGGTGGTGTCGCTTGAAGAAGCCGTGCTGTTGATGTTGCTGTTCAGGGTCTGGGTGGTGGCAGCCGAGCTAATCGCCGGTGCCGTTGTGTTCATTCCAGGGAAGAAGGGTTGACGGAGGGCAAGGCAATCAAGGTCTGTCATGTGGTGTCGTACCGGGCGCCGGCCTACATACGCACCCGCAATTTGCAGGCGGCGCTCCGCCGCATAGACGGTTGTGAGGTGTTCGACGCGACCAACACGCGCCCCGGATTCAGCCGCTACCTGGAAACTGTCTGGAAGACGCTGCGGATACGG
>JAOUNK010000093.1 GCA_029881015.1 Gammaproteobacteria bacterium
GACGCCCAGGCAGCCTTGACAAGTTGGGTGACCGTCAGCCCTGAATCGAGAATCTCGGCCTTGAGGCTTGCGATATCGGCAGCGTCGACCAGTTCATGGTCAACAGCCGGTATCGGGTCCTGCCACATCAGGACTTCGTCCGGAATTTCACTCCCGACGTAGCGTGCGCGCGGGCCCATATCCCTGTGCGTGAGCTTGAACCAGGCCTTGGCGAAGGCCAGGTCGAACTCTTTCGGGTTGGCAAGGAATCGCTGCGAGATCTCGCGGTACTTGGGATCTTCCCTGAGTGCCAGGTCCGTCGTGAGCATTATCGGCGCGTGCCGCTTGGTGGGGTCATGTGCGTCCGGAACGAACTTGAGCTCGTCGGCGTTCTTGGGAATCCACTGTGTGGCGCCGGCGGGACTCTTTGTCTTTACCCACTCGAATGCGAACAGGTTCTGCAGGAAGTTGATGCTCCAGGCCGCCGGCGTTACCGTCCAGGCGCCTTCGAGGCCACTGGTTATCGTGTCTTCGGCATTGCCCTTGCCACATTTGTTCGTCCAGCCCAGGCCCTGCTCCTCGAGAGCTGCGGCGCCGGGCTCCGGTCCCACGCAGTCTTTAGGACTACGCGCGCCATGAACCTTGCCGAAGGTATGGCCACCGGCGATCAGCGCGACCGTCTCTTCGTCGTTCATTGCCATGCGACCAAAGGTCTCGCGTATGTCCTTGGCTGCCAGTAACGGATCGGGATTGCCGTTGGGGCCTTCGGGATTGACGTAGATGAGACCCATCTGCACAGCGGCAAGCGGGCTCTCAAGCATGCGCTCGCCCTTGTAGCGTTCGTCGGCCAGCCACTCCTTCTCAGGGCCCCAGTAGACGCGATCAGCCTCCCAATCGTCTTCGCGGCCTCCGGCAAAACCAAAGGTCTTGAAGCCCATGTATTCGAGCGAGACGTTGCCCGTCAGGATCATGAGGTCAGCCCAGGAGAGCTTGCTGCCGTATTTCTGCTTTACCGGCCATAGCAGGCGACGCGCCTTGTCGAGGTTCGCGTTGTCCGGCCAGCTGTTGAGCGGGTCGAAACGCTGCTGACCGCCGCCGGCACCGCCGCGCCCATCGAGCGTGCGATAGGTACCCGCGCTGTGCCACGCCATGCGGATGAAAAACGGGCCGTAGTTGCCGAAGTCGGCCGGCCACCAGTCCTGCGAGTCGGTCAACACGGCCTCAATGTCCTTTTTCACTGCATCGAGATCGAGACTCGCGAACGCTTCGGCGTAGTTGAAGTCCTCACCCATCGGGTTGGACTCGATGCCATGCTGTCGCAACGGGGAAAGGTCGAGTTGGTCAGGCCACCAGAACTGGTTGGGCTTCGCCTCGCCCTGGGCAAACGCCGAGGTCGATGCCAGCACCAGGGCGGCAAAAGTAATAACGATTCGATTGCGCATTGGGAATTCTCCTTGGAGTCAGAAAAATTGCTGCCTCCTAGCCATTAGACAGCATTCTTTTCTCCCAAAAAAACGTATATTTGGATCACAACGTTCGAGTAAATCGATGATTTATAGCTGCGAACGCTATCGGGAGCAGACCGAACCCTGTCATTCTGATCGTTGCGGGAAACTTCGGTATCCGGGAAGACCGCTATTGTCGCGATTAGCGCACCGCGCCGTCCGTGATCCACTGGCGAATGACGCTGATCTCCGACTGCGGTAAGGGTGCCGCCGGCGGCATCCGGCCGCCCGTGATACCGGCCGTGCCTTCGATCTTGCGCACGAGGTAGCTGTTGTCCGGATCGTTCGGCGCGACCAGCAACACGTTGGACTGGCCGTTCTGGTTGCTGAACTGGCCAACCAGTTCCAGGTGACTCGTGTCCGCATCGGCGAGCGAAAGCCCGGCCGCCTGCGTGGTGGCATCGTGGCATCCCGCGGTTGCACACGACGGCGTGAAGATCGCTGCCTGGATATCGTCGAGCGTCGGGTTGATCACCACGGGTGTATTGATCGTGAACTGCACGACGAAATCGCCGCCGGCCGTGCCATTGCCTGATGGGAAATTGCCGGAGAACTCCCCGTCCAGCGCATTCGCGTCGAGGTCCATGATGATCGACCCGCCCGAGCCGCGCAGCACAACACGGTAAGTCCCGTCGGCGAGGCTGGTGCCGGTCAGGTCGAACACCGCGCTTTGCCGGTTTGCAGCCGGCACCGAGACCGACGTGGCGGTCACGCCAACTCCATTCGGGTCTTCAAGGACGAATGTAAATGCGTTCACCGTCGACGCGTCCAGCTCCCGGTCAAACCCGGCGATGATCCGGGTCGGCGCCGCGGTCAGTGTGCTGTCCGGCGTAACGGACAGCGAGGAGACCCGGATCGGCGTGCTTGCGGGCGCGCGGTCGTCAACCGCACCATCGCTGATCCATTGTCGTATCGTCGCAATATCGGTCGCATCGAGCGCACCTGCCGGGGGCATCTGGCCACCCGTCGCAGCCGTGCCTTCGAGCTTGTGAATGAGATAACTGTTTGCCGGATCGTTGGGAACGACACGCTGGATGCCGGGTTCCTGCGAGCTCGCTACACCGACCAGCATCATGTAGCTGCTGGCGTCTTCGAGGTTGAGACCGGCCGACGGATTCGCTCCGGAGTGGCAGCCCGCGGTAGCGCAGGTCGGCGTCAATACACTGGCCTGGATTTCCGAGAAGTTCGGTCCGAAGCTGCCGGAACCACCAGAGCCACCGCTGCCTCCGGATCCACCGCTGCCGCCCGAGCCACCGGTGTTGCCGCCCCCCGCATTGAGCTGCGCGATCGCCTTGTCGTAGGAGGTCTCGTAGCATGCGCCGAGCGTTGCCGCCATCAGCAATAGCGGCAAGATCAGCCAGGCCCTGCGTGTCCCGGATACCATCCGTGTTGTCATGCCACTCACCATCGTCAACGACCGTCGGTCGATGATATCTGGCGAGTCAGGTGACGATGTGACGGCGCTCTCACTCCTGGTGTCTGGCGACACGTTTTCGCGCGTCTCTGTTCGGCGACAGCCCGGTCGTTATCCGGTCGCCTGCCCCATGGCTTCGGCACCGCGCATGATCAGGCGCAGCTGGACGATTGCCGCCTCGATGTGCCGGGCATGGTCCTCGGCCGGCCGGTTGAGCAATGCGATGCCGGTCGTGAACAGGATGGCGACCATGGAATTCGCGGCCAGGTGTGGATGCGCCAGCGGTACGTCTCTTTTTTTTGCGTCCCAGATCAGGAACTCCGCCAGGTCATCGGACATCGTCGTAAACAGATTTTCGGCCGCCTCACTGAAAACCGAATGCTGGGACATGCTTTCCTGAAGGATCATTCGCGCCATGCCCTGGTTGGCGAAGATGTAATCGAAAAGCGTCTCGACCGACGTGCGGATCAGCGAATGCCCGCCCGACGCCTGTTCCCGAACACGATGCATCAGGTCGAGGAGCGTGTTGCCGTGCTCTTCCATGAGCGCGAGTCCCAGGCCTTCCATGTCGTGGAAGTGACGGTAGAAAGACGTCGGCGCAATGCCCGCAAGCTTGGAGATTTCCCTGAGGCTAAGCGTGTCGTAACTCCGGCCGCGGGCCAGCTCCGCGACCGTCGCATCCATGAGTTTTTGCCGGGTCTCTGCTTTTTGTGCTTTTCTCGTGACCTTCAAGGAATACGCCCTTTCTATGTGCGACCGGCCTGCTCCGAAAACTCGGTATTCATGCTAGCAAAATAATGGTACAGTTGTGCGTACAGTTGTACGCTGAAACTGGCGAAGGCCCGCTCCTACCTGCGAGAGAACCACAATGACCACTTATAAAGCCCCGCTGCGAGATATGCGGTTTGTAATGCAGGACCTCCTCAATTTCGAAAAGCACTACCAGTCGCTGCCCGGCTGCGACGAGGTCAACCAGGAGTTGATAGACGCGATCCTCGGTGAAGCCAGCAAGTTTTCCGAGGACGTGATTGCGCCGCTCAATGCCATAGGCGACACCGCCGGGTGCGAGATGCTGGAAGATGGCGAGGTAAGAACACCACCCGGATTCAAGGAGGCCTACCGGCAGTACATAGACGCCGGCTGGCCGTCGCTGGACCAGCCTGCCCGTTATGGCGGCCAGGACCTGCCGATGTCCATCGGGCTGCCGATTCGAGAGATGAATGGTACGGCCAACTGGTCCTGGGCCATGTATCCCGGACTTTCCCACGGCGCGATGGAGACGATTGACGAGCACGGGTCCGAGGAACAGAAGGCAATGTTTATGGAGCCGCTTGTCAACGGTCGCTGGACCGGCACCATGTGCCTGACCGAAGCGCATTGCGGCACGGACCTCGGTCTGCTCAGGACCAAGGCCGAACAGGCTGAGGACGGCAACTTTCGCATCACGGGCTCGAAAGTGTTTATCTCCTCCGGCGAACACGACCTTGCCGAGAACATCGTCCACATCGTGCTGGCGCGCCTGCCCGACTCGCCGCCGGGCACCAAGGGCATCTCGCTGTTTATCGTTCCCAAGTTTATTCCCAATGAGGACGGCTCTATCGGGGAGCGCAACCAGGTCAATTGCGGTGTTCTCGAGCGCAAAATGGGCATTCACGGCAACTCGACGTGCCTGTTGAATTTCGACGGCGCGACCGGGTACCTGATCGGAGAGGTCAACAAGGGACTGAACTACATGTTCACGTTCATGAACTTCGCGCGCCTCGGTACCGGATTGCAGGGCCTCGCGCATTCGGAGCTCGCTTTCCAGAACTCGCTCGCATACACGCGCGACCGCTTGCAGATGCGTTCCCTGTCGGGCCCCAAGAATCCCGCAGGACCTGCGGACCCGATTATCGTGCATCCCGACGTGCGTCGCATGTTGCTGACGCAGAAGGCGTTCGCCGAAGGCGGCCGTGCGCTGATTTATTTCGCCAGCACCCAGGGCGACATACTGACCAAGTCAGAGGATCCCCAGGCCCGCGAACTTGCCAACCATGTCCTCGGCTTCCTGACGCCCATCATCAAGGCGTTCCTCACCGAGACCGGATTCGAAAGCGCCAACCTTGGCATGCAATGCTTCGGCGGCCACGGCTATATCAATGAGTGGGGCGTGGAGCAGAACGTGCGGGACGCCCGGATAGGCATGCTGTACGAAGGCACGACGGGCATCCAGGCTCTGGACCTGCTGGGCAGGAAGGTACTCGGCACGCGCGGCGCGGCGCTGGCACCGGTATCGAGCTTCATCATGGACTTCTGCAAGCGATCCCGTCGCCGCAAGGAAATGAGACCCTACCTGAAGACGCTGATGCGGCTTACCAGGCAATGGAAGTCACTGACCCGGAAGATCGGCTTTGCCGCCATGCGCAACCGCGATGCTGTGGGCGCCGCCTCGGTCGACTACATCATGTTCTCCGGCTACGTGTTGCTCGGTGTTGCCTGGGCTGCGAGTGCACGAGCTGCGTACAGGCGGCTCGAGGAAGGCACGACGGAAGAGGCGTTCTATCGCGCCAAGATCCAGACTGCGGAATTCTACTTCGCCAAGATCCTGCCGCGAACCACGTCTCTGCTGGAGACGATGCTGGCAGGCCCCGATTCGCTGATGAAGATGGATGAGAACCAGTTCATTTTCTAGCGGGCCGGCAATCAAAACCTAAAGAGGAAGGACATGATCTACTCGGGAAAGGCGATAACCGTCGAGGCAACTGATGGCGGTATCGCGGAGCTCTGCTTCGACCTGCAGGATGACTCCGTCAACAAGTTCAACGCGCTGACGATCAACGAACTCAAGGAAGCGACAGCGGCTATCGCGGCCGACAACGCCCTCAAGGGCGTGATGGTCACAAGTGGCAAACCCGTTTTCATTGTGGGCGCGGATATCACCGAGTTCGGCGCGCTGATTGGCCGCAGCGAAGACGAAATTGCCGACGCGATTCTCAGGATCAACGTCGATGTCTTCAATGCCTTCGAGGACTTGCCAGTACCGACGGTAGCCGCCATCAACGGTATCGCCCTGGGCGGCGGGTTCGAGATGGGGCTTGCCTGCGATTACCGCGTCATGTCGGAGTCGGCCCGGGTCGGACTGCCGGAAACCAAGCTGGGCATCATTCCCGGATACGGTGGAACCACGCGCTTGCCGCGCCTTATCGGCGCCGACAACGCGATCGAATGGATTGCCTCGGCTAAGGAGCAAAAGCCGGACCAGGCACTCAAGTTTGGCGCCGTCGACGCCGTCGTCTCACCCGGGTTGTTGCGCAAGGCCGCCGCGTCGCTGCTGCAACAGTGCATGGACGGCAAGCTCGACTACAAGGCAAGGCGACGGGAAAAACAGGAGCCGCTGAAGCTCAATGAGATCGAGGCGACGATGGCGTTCGAGACGTCCAAGGCGTTCGTTGCAAGCCAGGCCGGACCGCACTACCCGGCACCGTTGACCGCTATCAAGGTCATGCAAAAAGCGGCCGGTATGGGGCGGGACGATGCGCTGCGAGAAGAAGCCAGGGGTATCGCCAAGATGGCCGGCACGCTCGTGGCGAAGAACCTGGTCGGCCTGTTTGTGGGTGACCAGATGCTGGCCCGGAGCGGCAAGCAACTTGCGCAGAAAGCCGGGAAGGTGGAACGCGCCGCCGTACTCGGCGCAGGCATCATGGGCGGCGGCATCGCATACCAGTCCGCGCTGACGGGCACGCCCATCATCATGAAGGATATCGCACAGGCTGGCATCGATCTTGGCCTCGCTGAAGCCAGCAAGTTACTGTCCAAGCAGGTTGAGCGTGGCAGGATGTCTGTTGCGGAGATGGCTGGTGTCCTCAACAGGATCCAGCCGTCCCTGAGTTACGACGGCTTCGACACTGTCGATATCGTGGTCGAGGCGGTCGTGGAAAATCCGAAATTGAAACACGCAGTCCTCGCCGAGACCGAAACGCAGATCCGCGACGACGCGGTGCTTGCGTCGAATACCTCGACGATTTCGATCACACATCTCGCGGAGCCACTGCAGCGCCCCGAGAACTTCTGCGGCATGCATTTCTTCAACCCTGTGCACAGGATGCCGCTGGTGGAAGTCATTCGCGGGGAAAAAACGGGAGACGATGCCATCGCGAAGACCGTCGCGTACGCACTCGCCATGGGCAAGAAACCCGTCGTCGTCAATGACTGTCCGGGATTCCTCGTCAATCGCATCCTGTCGCCTTACCTCGGCGCCTTCATCGGCCTCGTAAGGCGTGGCGTCGAGTTCACCGCGATCGACAGGGCGATGGAGCGATTCGGCTGGCCGATGGGGCCCGCGTACCTGTGCGACGTTGTCGGTATCGACACCGGCGTCCACGCGGGTGCGGTCATGGCGGAAGGCTTCCCCGACCGTATGCAGTATGCGTTCAAGTCCTGCCAGGAGGTGATGTACGAGAACGGTCGCTTCGGCCAGAAGAACGGCCGCGGTTACTACGCGTACGAAACGGACAAGAAGGGGCGCCCGATGAAAGTGATCGATGAAGACGTCGCGGCACTTCTCGCGCCGGTCATCGAAGGCAATGAGACGCTCAGCGATGAGGATATCGTTGACTACATGATGATCGCCATGTGCCTCGAGTCCGTGCGTTGCCTCGAAGACGGCATTGCCGCCTCTGCCACCGACGTCGACCTCGCCCTGATCTACGGCGTCGGCTTCCCGCCTTTCCGGGGTGGCGCGCTGCATTACATAGACGATGTGGGCGTCGACAAGTTCGTGGCCCGGGCCGACGAGCTTGCGGCGTCAGCAGGGCCGCAAGGCGCCATGTACCAAGCTACCGAGAAACTGCGCGAAATGGCTGCCGGCGGAGACACCTTCTTCGCCGCGGCAGCGAGCGGGAGAACACAATGAGCCTTAATCCTAGAGATGCCGTAATCGTCGATTTTGCGCGCACGCCTATGGGGCGTTCGAAGAACGGCTGTTTCCGCCACACGCGTGCCGACGACATGTCGGCGGCGCTCGTCGACGGCCTGTTCGCGCGTAACCCGAAACTCGACCCTGCCGAAGTGGAAGACCTGTTGTGGGGCTGCGTAAACCAGACCCTGGAGCAAGGCATGAACGTCGCGAGGATGGTGGCCGTGCTGTCGGTCCTTCCCAACGAGGTGGCCGGGCAGACGATCAATCGGCTTTGCGGTTCATCGATGTCGGCATTGCACACCGCTGCCCAGGCGATCATGACCGGCCATGGCGACATGTTCGTGGTCGGCGGCGTCGAGCACATGGGTCACGTCGGCATGATGCATGGCGTGGACATCAATCCCGCCTTGTCCAGGCACGCGGCCAAGGCCGCTGGTTCCATGGGCTTGACCGCGGAGTTGCTCGGCAAGATGCACGGCATAACACGGGAGGCGCAGGACGCGTTCTCCGCGCGCTCTCACCAGCGCGCCCACGCAGCCACGGTTGAAGGTCGATTCGGCGAAGAGATCATTCCCATCGAGGGCCATGATGCCGAGGGCTTCCTGGTGCTGGTGGAACAGGACGAGACGATACGGCCGGACACGACGGTCGAGAGTCTCGCGCGGCTGAAGCCGGTTTTCGATCCGAAGAACGGAACAGTGACCGCGGGCAGTTCCTCGCAAATAACCGACGGCGCGTCGTGCATGATTGTCATGGCGGCTGAACGCGCGAAGGCGCTGGGCGTGGAGCCACTGGCACGCATTCGCGCGATGGCTGTCGCCGGCGTCGATCCGTCCATCATGGGCTATGGGCCGGTCCCGTCGACGCACAAGGCACTGAAGCGTGCCGGGTTGAGCATGGCCGATATCGATCACGTGGAGCTGAACGAGGCTTTCGCGGCGCAGGCACTACCCGTGCTAAAGGATCTCGGTCTGCTGGAGAGCATGGACGAGAAGGTCAACCTGAATGGCGGCGCCATCGCCCTTGGGCATCCCTTCGGCTGCTCTGGTGCGCGCATTACGGGCACCTTGCTGAACGTCATGCGACAGAACGAAGGCACGTTGGGCGTTGCCACCATGTGCATCGGGCTCGGCCAGGGCATTACGACGGTGATCGAGCGACTGTAGGCACGGCCGCTCCCCACCATCGGACTGCAACACGCGGTATTGCTAAAGCTTCTGCAGCGCCGCGATCCGCTCGGCGATGGGCGGGTGGCTCATAAACAACGCCTTTATGCCGCCGCCGCGCCGACCTGAAATACCGAAGGCTTCCAGCGACTCGGGCAGTTGTGCCGGTGTGCCGCGGTCCAGGCGAGCGAGCGCATTGATCATGGCTTGCTTGCCATTGAGCTGCGCCGAGCCGGCATCGGCGCGGAATTCCCGGTAGCGGGACACCCACATGACAATGATGCTGGCGAGTATCCCGAACAGCACCTGGGCGGCCATGACAGAAACGAAGTAGCCGATTCCGTAGCCGCGCTCGTTCCTCAGGACGACCCGATCGACGATGTGGCCGACGACGCGCGACAGGAAAATGACAAATGTGTTGAGTACGCCCTGCACCAGCGTCAGGGTGACCATGTCGCCATTCGCGACGTGCGCGATTTCATGGGCGAGCACCGCTTCGACTTCGTCCTGTTTCATGCCTCGCAGCAGCCCGGTGCTGACCGCAACGAGTGCGCTGTTGCGTCGAGCGCCCGTCGCGAAGGCGTTCATGTCCTCTGCGTCGTAAATAGCGACCTCCGGCGTATCGATGCCGGCGGCGTTGGCAAGCCGCTGGACGGTCGCCACCAGCCACGCTTCGGTGTTGTTGGCGGGTTGCGTAATGACCTTTGCGCCCGTGGAGCGCTTCGCCATCCATTTGGACATGGCCAGCGAGATAAACGAACCGCCGAACCCGAACACGACCGACATGATCAGCAAGGCTTCGTAATTCAGGCCCGAGCCGGACTCCGCCAGCATCTGGTCCACACCAAGAAGGCGCAAGACGATGCCAAGCACGAACACGACAGCCAGGTTGGTGGCAATGAACAAAGCAACACGAGTAAACATTCTGTCTCCTAACCTGTTTGAGGTCGAATGCGCGTAAACGCCGTTATGGAGGCTCCGATCTTGTACTGGCTGCGGTGAAATTCAAGCCCCGCCTGAAACACTTTGTTTCGGGTAAGGCGGGAGGTCAGGCAGACTGCGCTTTGTGGGCCATGTTGCCGGCGCCGCTATTGTAAGGTCTTTAAATGCGGACGAATTAATGGGAGGCACAGACTTTCGCTACAGGTCTTTGCTCTCTGACTCTCGCCAGTCAGGAATCTCGACCGCA
Organism: Gammaproteobacteria bacterium; assembly: GCA_029881015.1. Classification (GTDB taxonomy): domain Bacteria; phylum Pseudomonadota; class Gammaproteobacteria; order Steroidobacterales; family Woeseiaceae; genus UBA1847. The sequence continues at coordinate 10,151 of JAOUNK010000093.1, forward strand.
GTGGTCTCCCCGGACAATTTGTCCCAGA
>JAOUNK010000094.1 GCA_029881015.1 Gammaproteobacteria bacterium
ATCCTGGCGAAGGGCGCGCCGAGAACGATCATGGCGGCGAGAAACACAAAGAAGCCGGGACGATAGGCCATCCAGATTCTCGGCCGGGTGAGTCTGTCGATGCGCTCCAGGTTCCTCAGGCAGGCCTTTGCAAAGATGAGCTCGGTCTTGAGGCCGCCGATCACCAGTCCCGCGGGTATCGTGAGCCAGACCCAGGCCTCGCCCGGTCGCAATTCGAGCGCCTGCGCAAGCAGGTGGCCGCCCTTGGCCAGCAGCACCAGGGCGCCGGACAACCAGATCGCTGCGGCAATCCGCTTGAGGGCATGCCGGGACATCAGTGGCACCCGCCCGCAGGCCGAAATTTTCCAAGTACTATTCTAGAAAAGTTCTGCAACAGAATGTTTTTTTTATGGTTTTTGCAGAAGAACGTACACGGCGCCGGTGCCCCCATCGACCTGCCGTGTCGAGACGAATGCCAGCACGCTGTCCCAACGCCGCAGCCAGCGATTAACCGCGCTTTTCAGGACGGGCCCACGATCGCCCGAGCCAAGTCCCTTGCCGTGCACGACGCGCACGCAGTACTTTCCCTGCGACACGTTGTAGGCGATGAAGTCGGCCAGCCTGGGTCGAGCCTCGTCCAGCGTCATACCGTGCAGGTCGATTTCCGCTTGCACGCTAAAGCCACCCCTCTGCAGTTTTCGCATGGTGCGCTTGCCAACGTGCTGGCGACAATAGCGCAGCGCGGCGCCGTGGCCCTGCTCGATCGTGTCGATGTCGTCTTCCAGGCTCTCCGCAAGAACCTGCTGCTCATCCGCCTTCGTAAACCGTGCCCTGGGCTTCGGTTTGGGCTTCGTTTCGAGTACGCGCGGCTCACTCCTGAGCGGCCTGATGCCGCGCATTGCACGCTGAAACTCGTCGGTGTCTTTCTCTTTCACAGCCGGTATAGTGAGGCCGTCTAAAACGCCAATCAAGGCTCGGCGCGTCCAAAACAAGAATGAAAATCCTCGTAAGTAACGACGACGGGTATCTCGCCACGGGTATCAACATGCTGACAGACGCGCTGGAGCAGGTCGCGGACGTCGTCGTGGTCGCACCGGATCGCAATCGGTCGGCCGCCAGCAATTCCCTGACTCTCTCGACGCCACTGCGCGTTTCGAAGGTCGCCGAGAATCGTTACAAGGTCGACGGCACGCCGTCCGACTGCGTGCACCTGGCGCTCACGGGCTTCCTGGATTACGAGCCGGACCTGGTTGTCTCAGGGATCAACCACGGTGCGAACCTCGGTGATGACGTCATTTACTCCGGGACCGTGGCTGCGGCGATGGAGGGACGCTTTCTCGGCTTGCCGACCATCGCGGTCTCGCTCGTGGGCAAGACCCTTGTCGGTGCCAAGCTGCAGCACTTCGATACGGCGGCGCGCGTCGCGGTTGAGCTGGTACAAAAGATAAAGTCGGGGTCCCTCGCACACGACATGGTGCTGAACGTGAATGTACCGGACAGGCCTTACAGCGAGTTGACCGGCATTCACGCAACACGACTGGGCTTTCGCCACAAGTCGGAGCAAATTCTCCGCGACACCGACCCGTACGGACGCCCCATCTACTGGGTGGGACCGGCCGGCGAGAGCCAGGATGCGGGGGAGGGAACGGATTTCTACGCTATCGAGCAGGGGGGCGTGGCGGTCACGCCGCTCAAGGTCGATCTGACGCGCCACGAGATGGTGTCCAGGATCGCGGAATGGCTGGGCCAGTGATCGACATCCGCCAAGGGATCGGCATGACGTCGGCGCGCACGCGTGATCGCCTCGTGCAGCGCCTGCGCGACCAGGGCATTCGCAATGAAGCCGTACTGGAACAGATTCGCAACGTGCCGCGGCATTTGTTCGTTGACGAGGCCCTGGCCAGCCGTGCCTACGAGGACACCGCGCTGCCGATCGGCCTCGGGCAGACGATCAGCCAGCCGTACGTAGTCGCGCGCATGACCGAGGCCTTGCTCGATGGGTTTCAGGGTGAGAAGGTTCTTGAAGTCGGCACTGGCTGTGGCTACCAGACCGCCGTACTGGCGCCGTTGGTGAAGCAAATCTACACCGTGGAGCGCATCCCCGAGTTGCTGCGCAAGACCCGGCAACGACTCCGGGACCTCGATATCTACAACGTGCAGTTCAAGCCCGGGGACGGCTGGGAAGGGTGGCGCAAGTACGGGCCCTATGACGGCATCATCGTTACAGCCGCGCCTGACGAGATCCCTCAGAAGCTCCTCGAACAGCTAGCGCCAGGCGGGCGCATGATCATTCCGGTGGGACCGCAGGGCGTCCAGGATCTCGTGATGATCACCAACAGGAACGACCATTACGAGCAGGTGTCGTTGGGCGCGGTCAGTTTCGTTCCTCTCGTGAAGGACCGGTCGTGACGCTGTTCAAGCCCTGGTATGACCGGGTACTGCGTTGGTCGAAACATCCGCACGCCGAGCGTTACCTGGGCGCCATGAGTTTCGCGGAGTCGTCGTTCTTCCCGATTCCGGTGGATGTGATGCTTGCCCCCATGTGCCTGGCCGACCGCGATCGCTGGGTGCGCTACGCGACGATTGCGACGGTCTTTTCCGTGCTGGGTGGCCTCGGTGGGTACGCGATCGGCTGGGGCATGTTCGAGGCCATCGAGCCCTGGCTCAGTGAGTCGCACTACTGGGACAGTTACCTCAAGGCGCGTAGCTGGTTTGACGACTACGGTATCTGGGTCATTTTTGTTGCCGGCTTCTCGCCGATTCCCTACAAGGTATTCACGATTGCAGCGGGCGTCGCAGGGCTTGCCCTGCCCGGGTTCTTCATCGGTTCGCTCATCGGCCGCGCGGCGCGCTTTTTCCTTGTGGCCGGGCTGGTGCGACTCGGTGGCGAGCGCTTCGAGTCGACCTTGTCGAAACACATCGAGCGCATCGGCTGGGCGCTGGTCATCGTTTCCGTCATCGTCATCGCGTGGCTTATGATGCGGGGATAATGACCTCCCGTGCACTCATCATCCTGCTGTTCTCCCTCTCGCTCACGGCGTGTGGCGGGAGGTCTACCTGGCAGGACGAGCCGCAGACCCACATCGTGCGCAGGGGCGAGACGCTGTTCTCGATTGCCTGGCGTTACGGCAAGGACGCCCAGACGCTGGCGCGCTGGAACCGGCTCGGCGACGGCTCCCTCATTCATCCCGGGCAGGTCATACGGCTGACACCGCCGGCGGGTTCGAGCCGTCCTGCGCAGACGGCAAGTAATCCTAATGCCCGGCCGCCGCCCAAACCGCTGCCCCAGCTACCGGCCCAACCGAGTCCGAAGTGGGCATGGCCAACCAGCGGTCGCATCAATGTCGAATTCGGCGCAAAGCCGGGGCCGGGAACCGGCGTGCTCATTAACGGCCGGACCGGGCAACCCATAGTCGCTGCGGCTTCCGGGCGCGTGGTTTATGCGGGCGGTGGACTCATCGGATATGGCCAGCTTATTATTCTCAAACACAACGACACCTACCTGAGTGCCTACGGGTACACCGCGTCGCTGCTGGTCAAGGAAGGGCAAGAAGTAAAGAAAGGCCAACGGATCGCGACCATGGGGGAGGGGCCGGAACGCAAGCCGCGACTGCATTTCGAGATCAGGCGCAATGGCAAACCGGTTAACCCGCGACAGTTTTTGCCTGCGAGATAACCCGGGGTTTGTTAGAGGCCGATCTCGGGCATCCGCGTCTTGATTGCAGACAGGGGGTTTGTATTGGGACAGTTGCTGGATCCAACACGACAGTACCTCGACGAGATCGGCGTCGCGCCGCTGCTTACTGCGGACGAAGAAAAATCCTATGCTCGGCGCGTGCAGCGCGGCGACGAAGCAGCTCGCCAGCGCATGATCGAAAGCAACTTGCGACTGGTCGTGAAGATCGCGCGCCGCTACCTGAACCGCGGGTTGCCCTTCCTGGACCTCATCGAAGAAGGCAATCTCGGCCTGATCCATGCCGTGAAAAAATTCGACCCGGATCGCGGCTTTCGGTTTTCGACTTACGCGACCTGGTGGATTCGTCAAACGATCGAACGCGGCATCATGAACCAGTCACGCACGGTGCGGCTGCCAATACATATCATCAAGGATGTTAATTCCTGCCTGCGTGCCGCACGTCGGCTGCGGCAGCAAATGGACCGCGCGCCGTCAATGCAGGAGCTCGCGGATCACCTGGAGCGTGACGTTGCCGACGTGGAACGTCTCATGGGCCTGCACGAACGCGTTACGCTCAGTGCGACGGGTGCCGACGACCAGGCGGGCATCGGACCGGTCGACCGGCTGCGAGCGAAGCGGTCTGGCGAACCGTCCAGCTGCGCCCAGCGGGATGACGTCAACCACATCGTTGATCGCTGGGTCTGCGAACTCAGCGCCAAGCAGCGCGAGGTTGTGGAGCGACGCTTCGGCCTGCACGGCTATCGAAGAGCGACGCTGGAGCAGATTGGCGAGGAAATCGGCGTGACGCGCGAGCGCGTGCGACAGATCCAGTTGGATGCACTGAAGAATCTTCGCGCGATGCTGGAGAGCCATGGCATCTCCGGTGATGCTGTCCTGGACTGATATCTACAGGTAGAGAACGGCGGCGATCTTGCGTCCCTCATTGGCCAGCACATTGAAGGTACGGGCAGCCGCGGCCGTGTCCATAACCTCGAAGCCGATGCGCTTGCGCGCGAATGCAAACGTGAGCTCGCGGGGCGGAAAAATATTGCTCGCTCCCGTGCCGAGCAGGACGATCTCGGGCTCGGCCGCGAAAACCATTTCGAAATCGGCCGCGACCAGGTCCGCAACGGGTGTCTCAGGCCAGTTACCCAGTACTTCGTCGGGGGTCAGCACAATCGAAGTAGCGTGCTCGTCGTGGTTGACGAGAATAGCCGCGTCCGAAACACTGCGGATGACCAGCCTGGCTGATAATTCTCTTGTGAATTTCAAAGACGCTTCCCTTACCATCGACGCCACATCGTGAACGGATCATATGACAAAACTGCCGCAGTCGTCGTCTTGCCGCCCATTCGCGGCGGGAGACTGACGGACAAATCGCTACGCGCGTGGCTGGCGCAATCGGACCTGAGCCAGACCGATGCGCCGCAGGAATTGCTTGCGACGATACTGGCCGAGGTCGGCTTGCCATACCCCGAGCAGGGCCTGGCGGCGCTGCGCATGTGGGGCCAGACCGGCGACAGGCCGACGGTCTGGATCGCGGCCGCCGACCCGGTCTATCTTGAGCCGCGGCTCGATCATCTTTGCCTGCACGCGCTGAACCGCTCCGGCATTCCGGCGTCGGACCTGCGACCCTTGTTCGATCATTTGCAGGACACATTGGCGGAGGATCGGCGCTACGGATTCGCTCGCCTGGGGTCGTACGGCTACCTGCGTGCCCGGGAGCCGATCTCGACATCGTCGGTTCCGGCTTACGTCGTGGACCAGCGGGAACCGGGAGAATTCCTGCCGACCGGTGAGCACATGGTCATGCACCGCAACATTCTCAGCGAAATCGCAATGTCGCTGCATGAGCACGAGGTCAATCTGCGCCGCATGGCGGAGGGCAAGCAGCCCGTCAATTCGCTATGGCTGTGGGGCGGCGGTGTTGCGCCCGAGAAGACGACGCGGCCGCAGCCACCCTTGTTTGCCGATGATCCGCTGCTGGCTGGGTACTGGGAGAGCGCGACAGCGGTTGGCGAACTCTGGCCGGGCAATTTCGCGGCCTGCGCGGATGCGTCGTTGCATGGTTTTGTCGCGGTAACGCCGGAGAACGACTTCCGCACGGCAACGCTCGAAGCCTACCTCACGGAACTTCACCAGATGTTGCGAAGCAATCGCGTCAGTCGCCTGATTCTCCTGTTTCGGGACGGTGTGCGCGCGGACGTCCGGCGGTCCGATACGCTGAAGTTCTGGCGCCGTGACAGCGAGTTACTGGACTGACCATGCAGCCGGTGAGGCCCATTATTTCGCGCCCGATGCCGCGCGCCGATGCCCTGGCCGCGCTCGGGGATATCGATCCCCTGCACGCACGGCTTTTCGCCATGCGCGGGCTGACGGAGGCGCGGCAACTCGATTACGGGCTGGCTCGGCTCGCACCCGTCGGTGCGCTCGAGAATATCGACGATGCCGCTGAACTCGTTATTGCCAACCGGGAGAGCAAGATCATCGTGGTGGGTGACTTCGATGTCGATGGGGCGACCAGCACGGCACTGGTCCTGCGCTGCCTCCGTGAGTTCGGTTTTTCCGATGTTGAGTACCTGGTACCCAATCGCTTCGACTACGGCTATGGCCTGACGCCGGAGATCGTCCGGGTCGCGGCGAGAGAATCGCCCGCCTTGCTGATTACGGTCGACAATGGCGTATCGAGCGTGGCTGGCGTCGCCGAGGCCAACGCGCTCGGCATCCCGGTGCTGATCACCGATCATCATCTTCCCGGTGAGACACTCCCCGACGCCGCCGTCATCGTCAATCCGAACCTCGACGGCAGTCGGTTCCCAAGTCGTAACCTGGCTGGTGTCGGCGTCGCGTTCTATCTGATGGCGCGCGTTGGACGATTGTTGCAGGAGCGCGGTGTCAGCGACGCGGCCAGGGTGCCTGCCCGTTACCTGGATCTCGTAGCGCTCGGAACCGTGGCCGACGTCGTGCCGCTTGATCACAACAATCGTGTCCTGGTGCACCAGGGGCTGCTGCGCATACGCGCGGGGCATTCTGTCGTCGGTATCCAGGCCATCCTGAAACAGTCGGGCAGGCGCCTGAGTCGTTGTGTCAGCACAGACCTCGGCTTTGCCGTCGGTCCGCGCATCAACGCGTCCGGCCGCCTCGAGGACATTTCGGTCGGCATCGAGTGCCTGTTGACCGAGGATTTCGAGACCGCGATGAACTACGCCCACCAGCTCGACAGCATCAACAGTGAGCGGCGTGACATCGAGGCGACGATGCGCGAGCAGGCATTCGCTTACGTCGACAAGATGGGCGCGCAGCGCTGGCCGGCCTGCGTCTGCGTCTACGATCGTTCCTGGCACCAGGGCGTCGTCGGGCTCATCGCGGCCCGCGTTCGGGAGCGATGCCACCGGCCGGTGATCGCCTTCGCACGCGAGAGCGACACGCTATTGAAAGGCTCGGCCCGATCGATCCAGGGCGTTCACATTCGCGATCTCCTCGAAGCGGTCTCGGCCATGCATCCCGGCATGATCGAGAAATTTGGGGGCCACGCCATGGCGGCCGGACTGACCCTGGCCGAGGGAGCACTGGACAGCTTCAAGCGTGCCGCGGCCGAACAGATGTCGCGGCTCTACCCGAGCGCTGATTTCAGCGGCGCGATTGTCACCGATGGCGAACTGCCCGGCGATGCCATCAACCTGGGCTTCGCCCGGTCCCTGCGCGAGGCCGGACCCTGGGGCTCAGCCTTCCCGGAGCCCGTCTGGAGTGGCGACTTTGCAGTGGTCGAGCAGCGGGTCGTAGGGGAAAATCATCTGAAGCTCAGGGTGCGCCCGGCGGGTGGCGGCAAGATCGTCGATGCCATTGCGTTCAACCAGGCGGGGCCGGCGTATCGCGGCACGGTGCAACTCGCCTTCCGCCTGGACGTCAACGAGTTTCGCGGCGTCGAAAACCCGCAGCTCGTCGTCGAGCAAATTGCCCCGCTTACGGCCGCCGACGCGTGCTAACATCGCGCCTTTTCCGCAGCTTGAAACCAGCGAACCCGCCATGGAAACCAGTCAGATCAAACAAACGATTGCCGACCTCGCAGAGCGCTCTGATGCGTTGAGGAGGTATCTTTGACTATGAGGGCAAGGCGGAACGCCTGACCGAGGTCCAGCGCGAACTCGAACAACCCGACGTTTGGAACGACCCCGAGCGCGCCCAGGCATTGGGCCGGGAGCGTGCACAACTCGAGCAGGTCGTCGCGGGTCTCGACGAGATAACGACCGGGCTGGCCGATGCCGGGGAACTTCTCGAAATGGCCATCGACGAGAATGACGACGCGACGATCACGGAGGTCGTCAGCGATCTTGGCAGGTTCGAGGAGGTCGTTGCCGGACTCGAGTTTCGCCGCATGTTTTCCGGTGAGATGGACCCGAACAATGCGTACCTTGACATCCAGTCCGGAGCGGGTGGCACGGAGGCACAGGACTGGTGCGAGATGTTGCTCCGCATGTACCTGCGATGGGCGGAGGCACACGGTTTCAAGGCCGAAGTTATCGAAGCCTCGGCGGGCGAAGTCGCGGGCATCAAGAGCGCAACCGTGCATGTCGTGGGTGCGTACGCTTACGGATGGTTACGGACCGAGACCGGTGTGCATCGACTGGTTCGCAAGTCACCGTTTGACTCGGGCAACCGCCGGCACACCTCGTTCGGCTCGGTGTTCGTCTCGCCGGAGGTAGACGACGACATTGACATCGAGATAGATCCGTCGGACCTGCGCATCGACGTCTACCGCGCGAGTGGCGCGGGAGGCCAGCACGTCAACCGCACGGAATCGGCGGTCCGCATTACGCACGTACCGACCAATACGGTCGTGCAATGTCAGAACGACCGTTCGCAGCACAAGAACAAGGCCACGGCGATGAACCAGCTCAAGGCGAAGCTCTATGAGCTCGAGCTTCAGGAACGTCGCTCGGCGGCAGCCGAAGTCGAGGACGGCAAGTCCGATGTGGGCTGGGGCAGCCAGATTCGCAACTACGTGCTGGATCAAAGCCGCATCAAGGATTTGCGCACGGGCGTTGAAACCGGTAACACTCAGGCGGTGCTCGATGGTGGGCTGGATGCCTTCATCGAAGCGAGCCTGAAACAAGGACTGTAGGATTAAAGTGACTGACGAACGCGACGAGAACAAACTGATTGCCGAAAGGCGTGCCAAGCTGACTGCTCTCCGGGAGCAGGGCAATGCGTTTCCGAACGATTTTCGGCGCAACGCGATTGCCGGCGAACTCCACCAGACTTTTCATGCGCACGACAAGGACGCACTGGAAGAGGAGCGCATCGAGGTCAGCGTTGCGGGCCGCATGATGGCCAAGCGCGTCATGGGTAAGGCGAGCTTCGTCAAGCTGCAGGACCGCTCGGGCCAGATCCAGCTCCGCCTGGAGCGTGACCGTCTGCCGGACGGTGTCTACCAGGCGTTCAAGAAATGGGACGTCGGCGATATCGTCGGCGCAACAGGCGTGTTGTTCCGCACGAATACCGGTGAGCTCACGGTGCTTGCCGATGATTTGCGGCTATTGACGAAATCGTTGCGGCCGCTGCCGGAAAAATGGGCCGGTCTGTCGGACCAGGAAACCCGCTATCGGCAACGCTATGTCGACCTGATCATCAACGAGTCGAGTCGCACGGTTTTTCGCAAGCGCTCGCAGGTTATCACTTACATGCGCGGGTTCCTGGAGTCGCTCGACTTCCTGGAAGTTGAAACGCCGATGATGCAGGTCACCCCGGGCGGTGCTATCGCGAGGCCGTTCACGACGCATCACAACGCGCTCGACATGCCGTTGTATCTGCGTATTGCCCCGGAGTTGAATCTCAAGCGTCTCATTGTCGGCGGCTTCGACCGCGTCTATGAAATCAATCGCAATTTCCGCAATGAGGGTGTGTCGACGCAGCACAATCCCGAGTTCACGATGCTAGAGGCCTATCGTGCATACGCGGATTACAACGACTGGATGGATACAACCGAAGCCATGCTCCATGGCATGGCCGAAGCCGTGAACGGCGCGACGCAGGTCGAGTACCAGGGCGAGACCTTCGACTTCGGGAAAAAGTTCACGCGCATGACGGTCGAGGAAGCCATCGAGAAATACAATCCGGACTTCGACATGTCCCGGGTGCGCGATCGTGACTACCTCGCGGTCTATTGCGAGAAGATCGGCGTTCAGGTCAAGGACAACTACGGGCCCGGCAAATTGCAGACGGATATCTTCGATGCGACCGGTGAAGCACAGCTGCGCGAGCCCACCTTTATCACACAGTACCCGGCGGAAGTCTCGCCGCTTGCGCGCAAGAACGACGACGATCCGTTCGTTACCGATCGTTTCGAACTGTTCATCGCCGGGCGCGAAATCGCGAACGGCTTCTCGGAGCTCAATGATCCCGAGGACCAGGCGGAGCGTTTTCGTGCACAGGTCGAGAATGCGGCCGCGGG
>JAOUNK010000421.1 GCA_029881015.1 Gammaproteobacteria bacterium
CATGACTAACAACGACAGGCCTCTGTCGCCTCATCTCTCGATCTATCGCTGGCCCATCACGATGGCCTCGTCGATCCTGCATCGTGCCACCGGCCTCGCAATGGCCGTTGGCTTTATCGTGCTGGTCGCCTGGCTGTTTGCCGCGGCCTCCGGCCCTGATGCCTACGCGGTATTCCTCGGTGCCATGGATTCCGGTGTCGGCCGCGTGCTCCTGGTCGGCTGGAGTTTTGCCTTCTTCTATCATTTGTCGAACGGGATTCGGCACCTCGTCTGGGACACAGGTCGCGGTCTGGAGAAAGGGCAGGCGACGACATCGGCCTGGTTCGTTATCGTGTTTTCGATCGTGCTGACCGCCGCATTCTGGCTGGTGGCGTCATGAGTCTGCGTACACCGCTCGGGCGGGTCCTCGGTCTCGGCAGCGCCAAAGACGGTACCGACCACTGGTTGGGACAGCGCGTTTCGGGTATCGCGCTCGCGATACTGGGACTCTGGTTTGCCTGGTCGCTGGCGACCATGTCCGGGTTCGGTCATGCCGCTGCTGTCGCCTTCATCGGCGAGCCGTTCAACGCGCTCATGCTGCTCTTGCTGAGCGTTGCGATGGCGTACCACTCCTACCTCGGGGTTCAGGTCGTCATAGAGGATTACGTGCACAGCCACGGTCTCAGAATAGCTGCGCTACTTCTTGCTCGCTACGCGCATATCGTCCTCGCCGTCGCGGCTGTCTTTGCCATCTTAAAAATCGGAATCGGGGCATGAGCGATTACGAATTCATCGATCACAGTTATGACGTCGTCGTCATCGGCGCCGGCGGTGCCGGTTTGCGAGCGACCTTCGGCCTCGCAAATGCCGGCTTCAACACGGCGTGTATTACCAAGGTCTTCCCGACGCGCAGCCACACGGTAGCGGCACAGGGAGGTATTTCCGCCGCGCTCGGCAACATGGGCGAGGATGACTGGCGCTGGCACATGTACGACACCGTCAAGGGCTCCGACTGGCTCGGCGACCAGGATGCCATCGAGTACATGTGCAAGGAGGCGCCGGACGCAATTATCGAACTGGAACATTATGGCGTGCCGTTCTCGCGAACCGAAGACGGCAAGATCTACCAGCGGCCGTTCGGCGGCATGACCACGCGCTTCGGCGAGGGAACGGCACAGCGGACGTGCGCGGCGGCTGACCGCACGGGCCATGCCATGCTGCATACGCTCTATCAGCAGTCGCTCAAACACGACGCCGAGTTCTATATCGAGTATTTCGCAGTTGACCTGATGATGGAGGACGGCGCCTGCCGTGGTGTCGTTGCGATCGATCTCGCGACGGGGCGACTGCACCGCTTCCGTTCGCACCAGGTTATTCTCGCGACGGGTGGCTACGGACGTTCCTATTTCTCCTGCACCTCCGCGCATACGTGCACCGGTGACGGCAGCGCGATGGTCTTGCGCGCCGGCCTGCCGGTGCAGGATATGGAATTCGTGCAATTCCATCCGACCGGTATCTACGGGGCGGGGTGCCTGATCACTGAAGGATCGCGCGGCGAGGGTGGCTACCTTACGAATTCCGAAGGCGAGCGTTTCATGGAGCGGTATGCCCCCAACGCCAAGGACCTGGCCTCGCGTGATGTCGTCTCGCGCTCGATGACCATTGAGATCCGGGAAGGGCGAGGGGTTGGTCCTGAGAAGGATCACATCCACTTGCACCTCGAGCATCTCGGACCCGAGGTCATCGATGAGCGTCTCCCGGGCATTGCCGAGTCAGCACGTATTTTCGCGGGCGTAGACGTCAACAAGGAACCGATCCCGGTCCTGCCGACCGTGCACTACAACATGGGCGGCATCCCGGCCAACTTCAACGGCCAGGTGGTAACCAAGTCCGGCGACGATGCAGAGAAAGTCGTCGAGGGCCTGATGGCCGTCGGTGAGGCTGCGTGCGTCTCGGTGCACGGCGCCAATCGCCTGGGGTCGAATTCGCTTCTCGACCTGGTTGTATTCGGTCGTGCTGCGGCGCACTTCTGCGCGGAGAAAATGACGCCCGGCACCCGCCACAAGCCGCTTCCCGATGATGCCGGGCAGGACTCGGTGGCCCGCATCGACAAGCTGCGAAATGCCGACGGACCCAGACCGACAGCCGACTTGCGGCTCGAGATGCAGAAGATCATGCAGGGGCACGCCGCCGTGTTCCGCACTGGCGAGGTGCTCGACGAGGGCGTGGCATTGCTGCGCAAGACGTTTGCCTCCTTCGCCCAGGTAGGCGTTACCGATCGCTCCCTGGTCTGGAATACGGACCTTGTCGAGACGCTCGAACTCGAGAACTTGTTGTTCAATGCAACGGCGACCATCGAATCGGCGGCCAATCGCCTCGAGAGCCGCGGTGCGCATGCGCGCGAGGACTACCCCGACCGCGACGACGAGAACTGGATGAAGCATACGTTGACCTGGGTGGGCGGTCCCGGCGACGTCCGCATCGACTATCGCGCCGTGCATGCCCACACGCTGACCGACGAGGTTGACTACGTTGAGCCGAAAGCGAGGGTGTACTGATGGCTGAATTCAGGCTCCCGAAACACTCGCGAATCACGAAGGGCAAGCATTTCGATGCCGCCAACGGCTCGAGCAATACCCGCACATTTGCCGTCTATCGCTAC